>JANYDP010000124.1 GCA_025363535.1 Verrucomicrobiota bacterium
CCCGACGGTGGATGGTTTGTTTCCCGCCGACAGCAGTGGGAATTTTCAACTCCCGGTCAACCCGGCGCTCACCGCCGGGGATTTTGCCGGCAAGGATTTGAACGGCATCCGCGCGCTTTACAACGGTTCTGGCGGTGGCACGAGCTACGATATTTCCTGGGCGCAAGGCGCGGCCCTCGTCAGCATCAGCTATGTCCGCATCAATGTGTTGAGTGGTAAATCGGAAATTGATGCCGTCGTGACGGTGCCGGAGCCGGGTACGGTTTCGCTGGGCGTGCTCGGGCTGGGTGCCTTCCTTTTCGCTCGCCGGAAAAATAAGTGACTTGAACTCGCCGGTCACGGATAAGTCCGTGACCGGCGCCAGTTTCATTTGACCGTCAAATGAACGTTAGCCCCGTCACACTAAATCCAGTCTGCGTCGCCGGCCAATGTCCGCTTTGCGGTGGAGCCAATGGCTGCCAGCTTTGCACCCTTGCCGCCTACAAAGGCTCATGCTGGTGCATGGCCGCGAATATTCCTGACGAACTGCTGGCGCTGGTGCCGGCGGAGTTGCGGAACCAGGCGTGCGTCTGTGCTGCGTGCGTGACGGATTTTCATCGTCGGTTTTCTGCGGCGCGGCCGCTGGCAACTTTGCCCGGTGAATTTTATTTTGACGCGGGCCTGATGGTTTTCACCGCCGCCTATCATTTGCGGCGCGGCTCTTGTTGTGGCAGCGGCTGTCGCCATTGCCCTTATCCGGTTTCAAAATGAATTTTCACCGGAACATAAGCTGGCTGCTATTGGCCTGGGTGTTGCAAACCCAGTCTGTCTCCGCCACGACTTGGACGGAGACCTTCGCCGCCGATCCGCTCGCGAAAGGTTGGAAAATTTTCGGCGACACCAATTTATTTCAATGGGACGCCACGAATCAAAATCTCGCCGTCACCTGGGATTCGGCGCAGACCAACAGCTATTTTTATCAGCCGCTCGGAACCATCCTCACCAAGGCGGACGACTTCGGTTTTTCGTTCGAGCTGCAACTGGCCGACATCACCAACGGCCTCAATCCGGGCAAGCCGTACACGTTTGAGCTGGCCGTGGGCTTCATCAACCGGGCCGTGGCCACGAGTGCGAATTATCAACGCGGCCTCGTCACGACCAACAACGGCGCACGCAACCTGTGCGAGTTTGATTATTTTCCAAACTCCGGTTATGGCGCGACAATTTCGCCGACGATGATCGCCACCAACAGCCAGTTTAACCAGTTCGCCACGGTGTTCGCCGACCCGCTGGAGCTTGATCCGGGGGCGTTGTTTCAGGTGACGATGAATTACACGGCCAGCAACAAAACTTTGCGCACGACGATGACCCGGAACGGCGACGACTTCGGTCCGATTCCCAATGTGGTGCTGGGCGCGGGCTTCAAGGATTTCCGTCTCGACCAGTTTGCGGTGTCGAGTTACTGCGACGCCGGTGCCGACGGCTCGCTGCTCGCGCACGGCGTGGTGGATAATCTGGTCGTGACAGTGCCGCCGCCGCCGGTGCAAAACCTGTCTGGCAATTTCTTTAACGGAATTTGGCAGGCGCAGTTTCTAAGCCGGAGCAACTGGCAATACACGTTGGAACGCACGACGAATCTGCAATCGTGGACGAATGTCTCGCCCGTGAGTTTTGGCAATGCCACGAACCTGTTCCTGCTCGACACAAATCCGCCGTCGGGCCAGGCGTTCTATCGGGTAAGGGGGGAACGGCCATGAGTGGAAAAAGTTCCAAATTCCAAGTTCCAAGTTCCAACCAGACACCGGACTTAAAGCGGCCAGGTTCAAAGTTTGGAATTTGGAATTTGGTGTTTGGAATTTCACGCCATTGCGCCTTCACGCTTGTTGAACTGCTGGTGGTTATCGCCATCATCGGCATTCTCGCGGCGCTGATTTTGCCCGCGTTGAACCAGGGCAAGGCCTCCGCGCAACGCACTGTCTGCACGGGCAACTTGCGGCAGTTGGGAATCGCGACGCGGCTGTATTGGGAGGACAACCGGGGAAATGGTTTCAAGCAATGGTCGAGCAACACCAACAACGGCCGGGTCTGGTGGTTCGGCTGGCTCGAAGGTGCCTCGGCCGGGGAGGGGCAGCGGCGGTTTGATTTGTCCGTCGGGGTTTTGTTTCCGTATCTCCAGGGCAGCGACGTGCGGCTGTGTCCGTCGCCGGTGTGGGCCTCGGCGCAGTTCAAGCCCAAGGCGACGAGCGTCGTTTTTAGTTACGGCTGCAACTCGTATCTGTTTGCCGCGAACAACCAGCCGGTGGTGAACGTGAACCGGATCACGCGCCCGACGGAGACCGCGCTGTTCGCTGACGCCGCACAGATCAATAACTTTCAAAAAGAAGACCTCGCCGAAAATCCGTTGCTCGAAGAATGGTATCTGCTCTCAGTTGAAACGAATCAGCCAGCAGGCAGCTATTATCCCAACGGCCATTTCCGGCATGCGGGCAAGGCCAATGTCGTGTTCAGCGACGGCCATGTCGGCCGGGAAAAAATGCTGCCAGGCTCTTTGGATCAACGGTTGCCGAATCAACTTGTCGGCCAGTTGCGCCCGGAGATTTTGTATCCGTAATTTTGTGCGACTTTTGCTTTTCCTGCCGTTGCATTTTCCGCCGTCCTCATGCAGAGTAGCGCCATGAGCGACAAACAACTTGCTTTGGAATCCATCCAGCGATTGCCGGAGAACACAAGCTTGGACGTCATCGCGGAGCGGTTGGAGTTTCTCGCGGGCATCCGCAAGGGATTGGATCAAATCGAACGCGGCGAAACCGTGTCGCATGAGGAAGTCAAACGGCAGCTCGCGACATGGCTCACAAAATAATCTGGTCGCTTCAGGCGCGCGATGATCTGCGCGAGGTTGTCTCGTTCATCGCCGCCGACAATCCCACCATCGCTGAGAACTTTGGTTATCGGCTCATGTCCAAAGTGGATAGGCTCGCAAACTTTCCCCTGCTTGGCCGTGCTGTTCCCGAAGAAAACGACGAGAATATCCGCGAAATCATCCTCCGGCCCTATCGCATCATCTATCAAGTGTTGCCCGCGCAACAAGTAGTGGCCGTTGCCCGCATTTGGCACGGCGCGCGTGGTGAACCGGAAATTCCAACGCGCTTGGAGTTTTGATTGTCACGCCGTCGGCGGTGGTTGCCCGCAAGGATATTGACCGGTTCGTAGATTCCTGAATTCCTTATTGAATAATTTTGCGCTGGTAGCCCGGTTTATTTCAGTTGCAAAAACGCCTTGCTGCCGTTGGTTTTCACTGCACCGGGCTGGCTTTCCGTGAGGAAGATTCTTTCCGGTTCCACTTTGCCGGTCTGCAAAACATAGGCGCGCACAGTTTTCGCACGCTCGGTGGCAAGGGCTTCCAGTTCGCTGTCACCGATTGAAATCCGATTCAACAAGGTTTGCTCGATTTCATTTTCTGGAGTTGAAGGTTGGAAAATCGAACCGGGGGCATTGGTTGAAAGGGTGGTTGCGGCGATCTTGGGCCGTTGCATCAGCATGGTCGCGCCTTTCAACTGTTCCGGTCGGCTGGGTTGCTTCGTGATCGGGACGGATGCAGCCGGCGGGTTGGTGGTTGCGATAAGGTTGGTTTCCGTTTGAATCGGGCCTTTCGACAAAACCTCGCCGTAAAGTCGCTTCAAGAATTTGATGCGTTCATCCGGGTCCAGCACCATCTGCTCCGGGGTTGTGGTCGCGCGTTCAGATTTCCAGAGCGACTGCCATTTTTCCGTGCGGAGCTGTTTGTCCAGCGCCACCTGACGCAGGCCAAGACGGTCAGAGTCCGTCGCCACGCTGCCGGAAATTTCCAACTGCAACCCGGGCCGCTCGTAAAGTCCCTTGACCAGCAGATCCAGCTTGTTGGTGCCGTCTGCGGGCAGGGCAAAACTTCCCGGCGCGAAGTCCTGGTAATTCAGTTCCTCGCCGCGTCCGCCAAACACTGAACCGAGCGCGGCGAATGGTGAGAGTGCGACTTTCACAAGCAGGGTTTCAATCACATGCCAGACGGCCTTGCCCACTTTGAACTGTGGATCATCCAGGCTGCCTTCGATGGGCACGTCGAGTTCGATCTTGCCGTTGCGATCCTTGAGCAAGGCGACGCCCAGACGGACCGGCAGCCTAGTCGCGTCGGGGCTGTCCACCTTTTCGCCAAACGTGAACTGGTCGAGCAGGAGCTTGTTTTCTGATTTGAGATTGCGGCCTTGCAGATGGTAGGCCAGCGCCAGGCCGAGCTTGCCCTTGGCGATACGGTAGCCGGCAAATTTTCCGGAGTAAGGACTGGTCGGCGTCAGGTCCACATCCCGCACGGTGAGGGTGACGTTGTTGGTTGAACGTTCGTGGAACGGATTGATGTCGCCGGTGATCTCCACCGGGCCGACGTTGTCCACCTTGGCGTGAATGTTTATGTCGGCGTGCTGAAGTTCCTCGGTGGAAAGACCGGCAATCGTGCCGCCGGCCTGTTGAATCGAGAGGTTCACGTCCGGGTTCATCGAGCGGTCGGTGAAGTGGATTTGCGCGTTGGAGATGGCAATATTCGCGATGGAAATTTTCGGCAACGACCCGGACGTGGGGTTGTTGGTGGCGTGTTCTTGATTTGGAACGGCTAAGATTTTCTTTCCTTTGGCAGATTTTTTGACGGGCCGTTCCGCCGGTATTTCACCCGGCGCATTGGTGTCCACGAGGCGCAGGGCCGCGAGCAAGTTGATCGTGCGGTTGGTTTCGATGATGACCCGCGCGTAGGCGTCGTTCACCGCGATTTCCTTGATCGCGACGGATTGCGGATTCAGGTTCGCTTCAATGCCGGAGATGCGGACGGAACTCCATTTCACCAGGTCTTCACCGAAGTCGCCATCCACGGTGGAAAAATTCTTGAGCCAGGCGTCGCCGGCGAAAGTTATTTGCGGCAGTTCGCCTTTTGGCGTTTGCAGATGAACGTGGCCGTTGAGTCCGAGCTTGCCGTCGAGGATGAAAAGGTTGAGCGCCGATTCAAGATACGGATCAAGCGGTCGCAGTTCCACTTGGTCGAGGGCGAGTTGGATGTCCGCAGCCAGCGGCTGCAAAGAAGCGGAGACGTCGGTGCGAATGGTGCCGTTGGTATTCCAGCGCAGCGTGAGCGTGGATGTCAGACCCGCGCCGGGGACGTTGGAAATGTTCGTGACGGTCAGGAAAATTTGATCGAGGTTCAAGGTGACGGGCCGCGAGTTGACCAGGTCGGTGAGCGCCAGCGCGCTGTCCTGCAAACTCACTTCGTGGATCACGCCCGTCCACGCGTTGGTGCTGTCGAGCAGTTGTGCGACAACGTTGGTGACCGAACGCAGCAAAAACAAAATTCCCCCCGGCGCGTTGGTCGCGGTTTCGGCGGGCTTGGAAAGCTCGACCACGTTGATCGCGGCATTTTCATCGCGCCGCAAAAAAAGTTTTCCGCCGGAACTGGACACGGAGTTGATTTCTCCCTGGTGCGCCTGCGCATCGGCGCTCGCGCCGGTGATGGCAAACTCCGGCAGTTCCATGAAGTTCGTGGGGCTGCCTGGCTCGGCGAGCTTGAAGGAATGGAGTGCGAAAGAGGAATTCGTTGCAACGGCGACGCGGTTGGAGGCGCTCAATTCAAAATGATAGCTTGTACGCAGGTCCACCACGCCATCGCGGATCTGGAAGCGCACGAAGTCCTGATAGAGCGGCGCGTATTTGTTCAACGAAATGTTTTCCAGCGCGAACTCGCCGACGGAACGGAGCGGGTCGAGGAAGAAATAGCCGCTCCAGGAAATTTTCTCGCCGCCATCCGTGACGCCGGAAAAGGAGTAGGGATTTTTATTGTCGGGATCGGTGCGGAAATGATCGAGTGTGATGTCCAGCGGCCCGACGAGCCGCTTGAAGGGCGCGCTCGGAGTGAGGTCGGCAAGCGACACGGCGGCGCGGGCGATGCGCAGCCGTTCAATCCGCACTGCGAGCGGCCGGTCGGGCGGGGCGGGGGCGGTGGTGGTTTGGGTGGTCGTGTCTGTGGAAAATTTCGCGATGAGGTCGGAGAAATTCAGCGAGTAATCCTTGTTCATCTGGGCGCGAACAAAAGTGTTCGACGTGCTAATCTCCTTGAAAACCCACGGATGCCCGAAGCACGAGGCCAGCTCCAGGTTTACATAGACTTCATCCCACGAGACGAACGGCTGGCCGTCCTTGTCCTTGATGAGCAGCCCGCGAATGGTGGTGGAAAGCGCGAACGGGTTGAGGGCAATTTTCTCAATCGTGACTTCGCGATCAAGTTGGCGGGACAATTGTTTGACCGCGACCACGCGCAAGATCGGAGGGAGGATGAGAAAGCCGAAGGCGGCGTAGCAAATCAGCAGCCCGGCGGCCCAGCGCAATAATTTGCGCCGTCTTGGGGAATTGTTTCCAGGGCCAGGCTTTGCCGTATTCATCGGACTGACTTTGTGGGGGGAGGCGGAGGTTGGCTAGAATTTTTTTTGTGCGGCACCGGGTTCACGATTCCATGATAGAGCTTGCCGTCCGACGTCGGACTCATTTATGTTATGCGTGTGCTGACGTTGTCAGCCAGTTGGTTTAATGCCTCGGTAGCTCAATTGGTAGAGCAGCAGACTCTTAATCTGTTTGTTCCGGGTTCAAGTCCCGGCCGTGGCACCACTTCTTTCCCAGCAAAGGATCCGTTTTGCAAATAGACACGAAACATGACTTCGGTGGGATTCCAGTCAGCGAATATTAATATGAACATCACCCACTCCTTTTTCTTGCCCTCAGCCTGTTGCCCGCCTCGATGGCTGACGCGCAAAATCCGACGGCTCCGGTCGGGTTCGCTGGCGGCGACGAATGAACTGCGCCTGACCATCGGTTAGCCGTTGCGCGACCCGACGGGATTGGAAAAATTTCTCGGCGAAGTTTATGATCCGGCCAGCCCGCCGGCTTTTATCGGATTGAAATTCCTTGAGCCTTGGCGTGTGAAACAATCACCGCGCGGCGGATGCGATTGAATTCGGGTTCAACCTCGGCGGGCTTTAGGAAACTGAGTTGATCCAGCCCATCGTCTTCTCCGCCAGTTTGTCGAACGCGGTCACGCAGAGTTCGAGGTGTTCCTCCTTCGTGTCCTCGATTTTATTGTGGCTGATGCCGTGCAGGCTTTGAACGAACATCATCACCGTCGGCACGCCGGCCGCCGCGACCTCGGCTGCGTCGTGCAACGGCCCGCTCGGCAGGCGATGAACTTGGCCACAGGTTTCGCGGATGGATTCATCGCAGAGCGCAATGAGGTCGTCATTGAAAGGGCGCGGGTCAATCTGCCAGAGCCGTTCCCAACTCACTTTCACGTTGCCTTCCTTCGCGAATTTCTCGCTGGCGGATTTGGCTTCTCGCAACATTTTTGCGAGCGCATCCGAATCAAGATGGCGTTGGTCGAGCGTGATGCGACATTCCTCGACGACGCTCGTGACAATGCCCGGTTTGGTCGTACAAGCGCCGATGGTGCAAACGCCGTTCCCGCTGCGCTCGGCGATTTTGTAAATCTCGGAACTCATCTTCGCGGCGGCGAGGAAGGCGTCTTTGCGACGGTTCATCGGCGTGCTGCCGGAGTGCGCGGCCTGGCCATGAAACGTGATGGCGTGACGTTCGACACCAAACGTGCCGAGTACCGCGCCGAGCGGCAGATCAAGATCAAGCAGCACCGGCCCTTGCTCGATGTGCAGTTCCAGATACGCGGCGGCGTTCTTGAGTTCCTTGCCGCTGTCCTTCACGCGCTCGAAATCAATACCGACATTTTTCAGCGCGTCCGGAAGCTTGATTCCCTGTTTGTCCACGAGGCCGCGCGCCTCATTCATGTCGAGATTGCCGGAGGCCGCAGACGAGCCGAACAGACTTTTCCCGAAGCGCGCGCCTTCTTCGTCCGCCCAATCCACGAGCCGCACCGTGACCGGCGGCCGTCCATAATATTTTGCGTTGAGGCGACGAAGAATTTCCACGCCCGCCACCACATTGAGACAGCCGTCGAGCCAGCCGCCGTTCGGCACGGAATCCATGTGTCCGCCGATGAGCAGGCATTTTTCTGATTCGCCGCGCAAGGTTGCCCAGAAATTTCCTGCCGCGTCGGTGTGGGTTTCAACCGGAAGTTCCGCCAATTTTTGCAGCAACCACGCGCGGGTCTTCACCCACATCGGCGTGAAGGCGACGCGCTGCGCGCCGTTTTCGTCGGCCGTGAGGTTGCGGAGTTCCTTGAGTTCGGCAACCGTGCGTTTTGGGTTGAGTGCGGAGTTCATTGTTATCAATCTTGATTTCGCGAAATCAAAATTTGCTGTTTTCATTTTACAAAGTGCTCATTAGACTACAACCGGAATTAAGAAAATTAGAAACTGCGCACGGGGCGCGGAAAATAATTATGCCAATCAGTCCACGACTCGGACCAGAAGCGGCGGCCGCCAACCTGGCCGACTACAAGCCGCGCTATACTCCCCAGGAAGCCATCATCGAAGCCAACCGCTGCATCTTTTGCTTTGATGCGCCGTGCATTCAGGCGTGCCCAACCGGAATTGACATCCCGTCGTTCATCAAGAAGATCGCCAACGGAAGTCCCACCGGCGCGGCGCGAACCATCCTCACCGCGAACGTGCTGGGCGCAAGCTGCGCGCGCGTTTGCCCGACCAGCGTGCTATGCGAAGGCGCGTGCGTCGTGCTCGATCGCGAGGGCGACCCCGTGAAGATTGGCCGGTTGCAACGCTACGCCACCGACTACGTAACCGAGAAAAAGATTTCCGTGCTCAAAGCGCCCGCGAAGAAAACCGGCAAGCGCATCGCGATCATCGGCGGTGGACCGGCGGGACTCGGCTGTGCGGCAGAACTCGCGCAACTCGGTCACTCACCCGTCGTGTTCGAGAAGAAGCCGCAGGCAGGCGGCCTCAACACCTACGGCATCGCTTACTACAAAATGG
>JANYDP010000152.1 GCA_025363535.1 Verrucomicrobiota bacterium
GTCGGCTGGGGTGGTTTGCCGCAGATGTTCGATGCGTTGAACGAACCGTGGCGGCGTGAACGCGAGCAGCTTGAGTCTCTACTAACCGAAGCCGAGCTCGATTCCGCCCGCGCCACGACGCTCAATGCGCATTACACCGCGCCGGTGGTGATCCGGGCTATGTATTCTGCGCTGGAGCGATTCGGATTCCGGCAAGGTCGCGTGCTCGAACCGGCGCTCGGTCTGGGTCATTTCATTGGCCTCATGCCGCAGACGATGCAATCCCATTCACTCATCACCGGCGTGGAGATTGATTCCATCACAGCGAGGCTCGCACGACGATTGTATCCCGACGCCGACATTCGCCATCAGCCCTTCGAGGAAACGAAACTGGCCGATGGCTTTTATGACGTGACGATTTCCAATATTCCGTTCGGGGATTACAAACCGTTCGACCCGCGTTTCAAATCCTGGAGCTTCCTTATCCACGATTACTTCTTTGCCAAGGCACTCGATAAGGTGCGGCCCGGCGGCTTGATTTTGTTCATCACCTCGCGCGGCACGATGGACAAAGTGGACGGCGCGTTACGCGAATATGTTTCCAATCAGGCGGACTTGCTCGGTGCAATCCGGCTGCCGAACGACGCCTTCAAGAAGAACGCCAACACCGAAGTCACGACCGACATCGTCATGCTGCGCAAGCGGCTATGGCAACAATGCCACAAGATTGGCCAGACCAGTCACAATGCGACTGGTCGGCACGAAGGTGTATTTATCACTCACGCCGGCCATCGGCCCCGAAGCGAAAATGCTCGGTGCCTGCCGGCGCAACGCGTCTTCATCCAAGGCGGTCGCCTTGAAGTTTTTGGTGTCATGCAGGTTCATACTTTTCTTTCCAATGCCGACGCCGGGTTTGAACCGGCGTGCGCTGATTTGAATTTTTCTCCAACCGGGCGCCAGGCGGCACCGTTCAAGTCCGGCTGGAGAAATTCCCCTTTAACGCATTGTCCCACAGTGGAACGGCGTTCAAGGAAAAGTGAGATTGGAAAAAGCGCTGCCCTTGTGGACAGCGTGCATTAAAACCTGAAACCACCTTTCTTCTAACCGATACGATCAATGCCTCAAACAGCGTCACCAAGTCAACTTGGCCAGGGAAAGTGGTAACGCAGGTTCATCCGTCATTTCACAACCGCTTGAAACTACTCGCATTTTAGGAAAGCTAAATTCGCCTCACCCCATTCCGGCAGGATTGAACCAGTGTTAGAATCCCGCGAATCGGAGGGACTCATGGAATCCTTGGAACACGCGAACAACACCGAACTGCTCACTACACTGGCGGGAAAACAGGCCGCTGAAAGTTTGATGCAGCATTACGGCGGGCTGACCAATCTGGCCCAGGCTTCATTCAATGAGCTGCAACTGACGAAGGGCATTGGCAAATCGAAGGCCGCAGCCATCAAGTCGGCGTTCCTGCTGGCGCAAAGATTATCGCGCGAATCCTATGCGAACGCGCCACTGCTCGACACGCCGGAGCAGATTGCCGGTTTGTTGCGCGAACAAAACCGCGTTTACACGGTGGAGAATTTTCAAGTCGTGTTTTTGAACACACGCAAGCGACTCATCGGCGTCGAAACCATTTCGCAGGGCACGCTGGATACCATTCTGGTAAATCCACGCGAGGTGTTTTTCCCGGCCATTTGCCGACACGCGGCAGCCATCGCACTGGTTCACAATCATCCGAGCGGCGATCCGACGCCGAGTGAGGCTGACATTCGTGTCACCCGCGATTTGATTCGCGCCGGACAGTTGCTCAAGATTGAAGTGATCGACCATATCATTTTGGGCCAGCGAACGGAGGTTCAACCGAAAGATTATTTTTCCTTGCGCGAGGCAGGTTATTTTTACGGGCCTTGAAGGTGACGGTATGGCGGCAGGCTGAAAATTATGCCGGGAAAACCCCTTCACGCATCAACGATTCCCTGACCGTGATCGCATTGGGATGATTGATGCCGAGCACCTGAATCGTGGCCCGGGCAACGGGCGTCAGGCCCGAAAGCGTGGCGTCCACCCATTGAAAATGAGTCGTCCAAGCGTCCTTGCGCGGGTGAAACAAGCGCACTAGTTCGTTGGTCTGTGGATCGATCCCGGCAATGTTCGGACCTTTGTAGCTGTTACAGTAAAAGCAGGCCAAGGCGAGGTTGTCCGGC
This sequence comes from Verrucomicrobiota bacterium, assembly GCA_025363535.1. Taxonomy (GTDB): domain Bacteria; phylum Verrucomicrobiota; class Verrucomicrobiia; order Limisphaerales; family CAIQOK01; genus CAIQOK01. The sequence goes on from JANYDP010000152.1 coordinate 2,187, forward strand.
TCGGTCGCACCGCCATGTTTCCGGGCAATGATGTGGTCAACTTGAAATGGCAGTTCGGCCAGGGCGAGGGGAAAATGACAATACTCACACCGATCCTGGGCCTGCTGACGGAGAGCCGGAGCGATGTTGGAAAGGACAGCCACTGCTCAGGCCACCTGGGCTTTTTGAAGCGAAAGCCGGGCCTTGGATTTCATCAACTCAAGCAACCGACCCACGGCCCGATAGTTGTCGAGTTCAAGTTCTTCGGGTTGGGTCAGAACACCATCCGACGCCTTCGCGGACAAATCCTGCGCGCGACGCTGGTCGGAGTCTGGCAGGCTCAGGCTGAGTAATGACTTGGCCGCATCGGCGGACAAATCTCCCTGTTCCGGACGGATGGTCCGGCTGAGAATCGCTGCTTCGCTATTGGCCACGGTTGGACTCATAAATTCTCCACAATCTTTAACACGTCAGTCCTGATTTTACCATCAAATTCTCGGGATCACAAGGTCGTCCATTTACCCTTGGAGCGCCCCCATCAGATGTCGAGGCGCTCCTCGACAGCAAAGACATGAACTGGTTTGCGATAAAGCCGCAGCACATTCCACGGCACGAGCTCCAGTCCGGCCGTTTTCCGTGCTCGATTGACCGCGCGCAGAATGATGCGGAATTGGTCGCGCACCGGTGCATACGGCTCGAAGGGAAGCGCCCTCAATTCGCGGCACAACTCCTCCACCGTCCGTTGCACGGCGATGTGCTTGAACTTTCCGAGCAGTTCACGGAATACGCCGCGTTGAATCCGCACCGATACATGCAGCGAACGGTCCAACCGCGAGCGCCCGACGCCGATGGCGTAGCTGTAGAATCGCAGCGGCTGCTTGCGAATGTTGCGAATCTGCTTTCCTTCCGCAGCGAAGAATGGGTGTTCGCCGTGCGTGGCAATGATTACGTAGAACCGGTCGTGCCGGAGATATTGCACGTTGGCCGGTCCCCCCTTCCGTCGTCGCGCCCTGGCCCATTTTGAAATATCAATCCCGTATTGGCCGATGATTTTGGCGTCGGTCTTCGCCGGGTCTTTCCCTTCGGGAATGATTCCCGTCACGTAAAAATAATAACCCCGCGCGACATAATTAACGGCGATCTGCTGGACGAATCCGGCGACCGAAGTCGCCACACACTGATAAGGCATAACTGCACCTCCAAACAGTGTTATGGAATCAAGGCAGCCAGATGTGACTTAACTGCCGAAGCTACTGAAATAATTGGCGAAGTGGCGGCCTGATGATGGGAAGTTTCAGGGCCGGTGACCCGGGCCACGTTGAATGTCCCGCACACGATGGCGTTG
>JANYDP010000160.1 GCA_025363535.1 Verrucomicrobiota bacterium
GTCGAGATCGAAGCCCAGCAGCACCCCGGCATCGAACAAATGCCGCGCGAGTTTTTCGGGTGCGTCGCAGGTGATGGACAATGCTTCCGACCAGTTGCGGAGGTCGCCGCGAATTTCTTTCTGGCTGCCGGAGGCAAGCACGCGGCCCCAGTTGAGGATGAGGATGTTTTTGCAGAGCGCCTCCAGCTCGGCAAGAATGTGGCTGGAGATGAGGACGCTGACGCCTTCCGCCACCAACGTTTTCAGCAAATTCGCAATTTCCTGGCGGCCCATCGGGTCGAGGCCGTTCATCGGTTCATCCAGCACCAGCAAGTCCGGTTCGTGCAACAAACCCTGCGCCAGTTTCACGCGCTGCTTCATGCCCTTGGAATATTGCCCCATGCGTTTGCCCCAATGCTGGCGGGGCAATCCAACGCGGTCCAAAATCTCCTCACAGCGTTTGGTCCCCGCCTCGCCGGACAAGCCGGACAAATAGGCGAGGCCGCGCAGCCAGTCCATCGGTTTGAGTTCTTTCGGCACCGCCTCGCCTTCGGGGCAATAGCCGATGCGCTGGATCAAGCGCGGATTGTTCCAGGGAATTTCGCCGAAGACGGTCAATGATCCCGAGCTGGGTTGAAGCTGGCCGGTGATGATTTGAATCAACGTGCTTTTGCCCGCGCCATTCGGGCCGACCAGGCCGGTGAGGCCGGCGGTGATCTCGAAGTTGACGTTGTTCAACCCCATCACCAGGCCATACCACCGGCTCAATTCACTCGCTTGGATGATGGTGCTCATTCGGGTTTGACGCGTTGGCGGAGGATGAGTGCGGCGGCCACGATCATGGCGAGCGACCAGCCGACGGCACCCCAGGTCGTGGGCGCGTTGAACGCTGCCATCGTATCCGCAGGAATGCTGCCCAGCATGTTGCCGAGGATGGGAATGTTTTCCTGGGCGAGCGCGATGCTGTCACCCGGCCGGAAAATGGCGAGCGCGAGTTGGTTCAGGTTGTAATTAAAACTCAAATGCTGGAGCCACGGCTGGGTGTGCTGGGCAATCGGAGCCACCACGCCGCCGACGATCCACCAGATGTACCAGAGTGCCGCCGTGGATTTTTCCTTGGTGGAAACCGCCGACACGCCCAATGCCAGCACGCTCATCAGCGTCATGCTGGCCAGTCCGAAAAACAAAGCGTGACCGAGCGCGGCCCGGGCGTGCCAGAAAAACTTCCAGTCGGGCGCGAGCAGATTCCCCATGAACCACGCGGTGCAGATCGGCCCGAGCCACGCCAGCGCCAGCAGACCAAACGCGGCGGAAAATTTCCCCAGCAGATAATCCCCCCGGCTGACGGCCTTCGACGAGTAAATGATGATCGCGCTGCTGGCCAGGTCGCGGGTGATGAGCATCGGCATGGCCATGCCCAAAATGAAAATCCCGCCGCGCATCAAATAGGCGCAGAAGAAATAAAACAGCACGTTCTGCGTCGTCCGCACGGAAATTTCCGGATGCTGCTCCAGCCACGTGGTGAACATGTGGACGAACGATTGGAGCTGCGGATTGAAGTTACCCACCCATTGCACCACGATGCTGTCGGCGACGAGCAGTTGGCCGACGAAGAAGAGCAGGGCGGTCATCACCAGTGCCGCGCACCAGCAGAGCACCACGACCTGCCGCAGCCATTTGTTGCGCAGGCAGGCGGTCAGGCCGTTGCGCGCAATGGCGAGGCGACGGCTCCAGACCCCGAGGTGGACGCCGTCCCAGTGCTGATAATGTGTGTCATGGAGCGGCATGAGAAAGTTCCAGGGCCTGCACGAAGGTTTCCTCCAGCGCATTCGGACTGGGGATGATTTCCAGCGGCGCGAGTTTTAGTTCGTGCAGCAAGTTCAGCAGCGGGTTCAAGGATTCGCAGTTGTGTTCCACCTTCACATGGCCGTTGGGCAACAGTTCGTTCGACCACGAGCGGCGTGCGCAGGCGGTTTGAAATTCCGCGTGCCGGTCGGCCACGACCACTTCCGCCGCGCCGCGTTTGCGGGACTTCAAATTCTCCAGCGTGTCATGCACCAGCACCTTGCCGCGCGCGATGATGATGATCTGCTCGCAGATGCGGTCCACGTCGTGCAAGAGGTGTGAGGACAAAACCACCGTGATGCCGTACGTCTTCCAAAGGCTTTGCACCAGCTCCAAAATCTGCGCCTGGCCTTTGGGATCAAGACCGTTGGTGGGTTCGTCGAGAAAAACTATTTCCGGGTCATGCACGATGGCTTGCGCGAGTTTGAGCCGCTGCTTCATGCCGGTCGAGTAAGTATCAATCGCGCGGTAACGCTCCTGGCCCATGCCCACGAAATCAAGCATCTCATGCGCGCGTTGGCGGGCGACTTGAAAGGGCAACCCGCACAGTTGCGCGCAGTAAGTGACATACTCGCAGCCGACCATGCCGGGAATATGACAGTCCTGTTCGGGTGTGTAGCCCACGCGTTTGCGGATTTCGCGGCCTTCCTTTCCCACTTCGCGCCCCAGCAGTTTGGCCGAGCCGGAGGTGATGGGATGCAACTGGAGCAGGCATTTCATGAAAGTGCTTTTGCCCGCGCCGTTCGGACCTAAGAGACCAATGGCCCCGGGAGTCACTTTCAAATTCACGCCGTCCAATGCCCGCTGCGCCCCGTACATTTTGCACAGGGCTTCCGTTTCGATGACCAGCGGGAGCGACATGGAATGTGCGACTATGGGGGAAACCGTTTGGTTCGGCAAACAAGTTTTTGACGTGCGTCCTCCGAATAGGGGTGTGATTAATCTACAAAGATGCCGCGCCTAACGACCAAGAACTGAGCCACGCCGCCGGTGACTTGCGCCCACCCGAAGCCCACAGCGCAAATGGACCGGCGTAATCGGCGTTGGCTCCAGTGCTGTGTTAGGCCGATTCATATACCCATACCGTGCATGGAACTCAAAACCATGAAAACAAGCAAGCTGCCAAGCACGATGGCTACGAATGCAGCACTCAAAGCACAGTAGTCAAATACAGTGAACCGAGATCGTCTGCGCGCTATCACCAGAATTACCGAATAGATGATGCAGAGCGCAGGAGTGAACGTGAGAACCAGCATCCAAGGCAATGGCGTGGCCGACCAACCATCTTTGGATGCACTCGTCACATACCAAGCTGCCGCCCCGACAAACCAGAGGATGGCACAAGCAAACAAGACGCCCGCAATCATCGGTGGCGTGACTCGAATGTTGAGGGAAGTGCGCATAATCGGCCTAACGACCAAGAACTGAGCCACGCCGCCGGTGACTTCCGCCAACCCAAAACCCGCAGCGCAAACGGACCGGCGTAACCGGCGTTGGCTCCTGTGATGGGTTAGGCGCTAACGTGGCATAAGTATCTGAAAATACTCGCATAAAAATACTGTAATCCCGATGACAATATATCCCGCGACGTTCGCAAGGATCACACACCATCCCAGCTTGCGAAACGCCAACCGTCTGCGAAAAAGCCAAAGCGGAAAGAACTCAAGAACCGTGCTCAAAAAACACGCCCAAGCAAACGGAATAAATCCACCAATGACTGGCAACTGGGGAATGAAACGGTCTGGAATCATGGAAGACAAAACTACTCCAACAAACCAAGAAAATGCGTTGACGCCAAGAACGATGAACAAAAGCTTCCAAAGTGAAATAATGCCCCGCTGAAAATAAATATAGACGCCGTATTCAGTAGCCATAGCCAGCACCAACGAAAGCGGCACAAACAGGTTCTCGACATAAACGAGAGCCGCCGCAGGAAATACAAGGTCAGCCAGCATAAATTTAGCGCCTAACAGTAAGTAGCCGCCTTAGCTTGCAGCCTATCTGGTTTCATGGTGCGACTCTATTCCAGGCGGAAGTGGCTGTGCAACCTATTTTTGTTTGGTTAAACACATCCCGACAAAGGCGGCGGACTGGTTCGGCGGGGTGAGCCTGAGGACGGGAACATTCCTCACCTAGATTGAAGCAAACCTCACTAAGATCAGAGCAAACCTCATCAAGATTGGAGTAAAGTTCACGAAGATTGGAGCAATCTTCATGAAGATCAGAGCAAACCTCTTGAAGATCGGAGCAAACCTCTTGAAGAATGGAGCAATCTTCTTGAAGAATGGAGCAATCTTAGAGGCATTTTTTACCGGTTAGGGAAAGTTTTTCCAGTCACGGCAGAACTTTTTTGCCGGTTTGGTGGATTTTTGGCCTCCATTATCGGTATTGATAACACCTGGGTGCGTTGGCACGCACCAAGCTTTTCAATCCCGCGTTAGTCTGGATGTTTACATCGCGGTGAGCGGTTCTCACCACGGCGCGAGCATCGGCTTCAGACTGATGATTCATCGTTTCACCTAACTATAACCAATAGCAAGAAAGGTAATCATTATGGCTCAAATTAAAGTCGGTTTGTCCGGGATGCCCATCACAGATAAAATCCAATACGCGCGGCAGATCGTCATAGACATGACGGGTAATGCCAGCTTCACCACGCCCGCACCTGCGCTGACTAGCATCTCCACCGCGGCCATCGCGTTGGAGACGGCCTTCAACACGGCGCAGACGGCGCGGCAGGTGGCCAAGTCCAAGACCGCCATCCAGAACACCGCCGATGCCGCGCTGGACGTGCTGCTCGGGCAACTCGGCAACTACGTGGAGAACACCAGCAGTGGCGACGCCGGCAAAATCGCCAGCTCGGGCTTCGGCGTGAAATCCCCGGCCTCGCCGGTGGGCACCCTGCCCGCGCCAGCCAACGTGGTGATCATGCCGAGCGCCAGCGCCGGCACGGTGGATATGAAATGGAACCGCGTGCCGGGTGCCAACTGTTATCTGGTGGAACGCGCGGCGGATGCCACCGCGCCGTTGGACTGGAACACGGGCGTGACCACCACCAAGGCCAAGGCGGCGGTGAACACGATGACGAGCGGCGGCAAGTATTGGTTTCGCGTGGCCGCCGTGGGTGCCGCCGGGCAGGGGGCCTGGAGCGATGCGGTGTCCAAGATCGCGCCGTGAAGGGCTTTTAGCGGGCGACGCTTGTAAAGGGGGGCAGTCCTACTCTTGACGTAAAATCGAGAAGCGTTAGGCTGGGAACAAATAGTAAATCCAGCGCCGAGCAAAATGAATTCAATCTGGAATTATGAACGCAGGACTGACCCCTGTAATAGTGGATGGTTTTCGCTTGACTCGCAATGCCGGCTAATTACAGTTTTACGGACTATAAAATAATCCACTTAAATCAATTTATGAAAAAAAATCTCTGCATCGTTTTTTCTCTTTTGTTTCTTAATTTTTCTAGCCAAGCTGCGATAGATGGTTTTGCAATGCCAATTACTGCAAGTCTTTCTTACACGGTGCCTGCGGGCAAGGTTCTAATATTACAACAAGTTTCGTCTGGTAGTATTGGGCAAGGTCCGTGGTCGTTTGGCATTGGTGCCACCAATTCCACTGGAGTTTTTCTTCTCTCCACTGTTTACATCCCTTCCGCAATTACAAATGGTATCTACAAGTTTCCTTCTGCCCTCAAGCTCCCGTCAGGCACAACAGTCAGTATGACAACTAGCTCTTCGATTGTACTGTACGGTTTGATTGTTGATGTGGCAGATATGTCTTTGTTTACGGCAGGTATCTCAACCTTTAGTCCAGTGAGCATCGCGCAAAACACGTTGTCAGGGGAACTACAGCTTCCTACCAGCGACCCGGCCTTAATCCGCATCCAAAGCTCGACAAACATGGTGGACTGGGTCTATGACAGCACCGTGCGGGTGCAGGCGGGTTCAAGCAAAGATAAAGTCAGTTTCAGCGTGCCCGTAGCGGGGCCGGGACACTACTACCGTGCATTGGTAGTCCGTCAGCCCGGGGCGTGACCGTTCACGATTCCGTAAAGGGGTCATAAAGGGGGTCAGTCCTGCCTTGACGCCAAAGCGGGTTAAAGAAGTTGCAATCAACCGGCTTTCTGCCGAAAGCCGCTACGATGGTAAGGCCGCCCCGCCTGGCAACGGGTCGCGGTCAACGAAACCGGAACCCACCTTGAAAAATAATCTCGGCGGCGACGACGCTCAGAAACACCGCGCTCACCACGGCGTTGAGCCGGAAGAAGGCGACGTTGATCCAGTTCAAACTGCGTCGTCGCGCAATCCAATGTTCCAGCATCAGACAGCCCACGATGATGATCCAGCCGATGAGGTACGCGATGCGGAAGTGACAGAGGAAACCAAACGCCAGCAGCAGTCCGCACATGGCGAAGTGGGCGAGGAACGCGGCACCCAAGGCGTTCTTCGGTCCCCACGCCACGACGAGCGAACGCAGTCCCTGCGACTTGTCGAACTCGTAATCTTGCAGCGCGTAGATGATGTCGAAGCCGACCAGCCACAGCACGACGGCGAAGGCGAGGGTGGTCATCTGGGCGATTTCCAAACCGGAAACGCTGGCACCCTTGACCGCCAGCCACGCCCCGACCGGCGCGAGCGCGAGTGCAACGCCGAGATAAACGTGCGTGTAATCCGTGAAGCGTTTGGTCAGTGAATAAAAACAAACCGCCACCAGCGCGAGGGGCGAAAGATAAAAGCACAGCGGGTTCAGAAAATAACTCGTCGCCACCAGACCAGCGCCAGACAAGGCGCAAAGCGCCAGCGCGCTCACGAGGGAAATGGTTCCGGCGGGGAGATGCCGGTTGGCGGTGCGCGGATTCAGCGCGTCAAACTTCTGGTCCACAATGCGGTTGAACGCCATCGCACAAGTGCGCGCGCAGACCATCGCCGCGAGAATCAGCGCGAACGTCCGCCAGCCGGGCCAGCCGCGATGGTCGCGCGCCGCCACGAGCATCGCCGCCAGCGCAAAGGGCAGGGCAAAGACGGTGTGCGAGAAGCGCACGAACGAAAGCCATTTGTTAATTTGGGAAAACATCAGCCGGGAAACATTCAACATTCAACATTCAACGCCCAACATCGAAGGGTTAGCCGGCTTCGTCGGAAGCATAACGAGTGAGGACAGATAGTTTGCGCGCTCCGGCTTGGGCGTTTCGCTTCGCGGTCTGGATGCTTGCATGAAAGATACGGATCAATTCCTCACACTCACCGAGCACGAACAAAAGCGTGGTTTCGTTTTTCACCCAGGCCTTGCGCTTGATCAGCCGCGCCCAACGACGAGTCTCCCGCAATTCCTTCAGGCAAATCTTGAGCTTATGGATAAAGTCCGCACGCGACTCGGCGGCTTCCGCTTCGCCGTGATTTGGCAGGGGAGAAGTTCCCGAGCGCAAAACCTGCCCGGCAATATGATTCCCTGCGCGGGTGGCGGGCAAATTCTCAGATAAATCAATCACCGCCGAGGCAAACTCGAGCAGCCGGTCTTCAAGATCAAACTTTCGGTCAGGCCCACCGCCCTCATTAAACTCCCAAGCCGCTGTTTCCGACTCCTTGGACGTTGAATGTTGAATGTTGAATGTTGAATGTTTCCCCTTTTTCATTTCATTCTTTCTCCTCCGCCCAGCGCGGCGCGAGCTTTTGCGGGACGCCGAGATGATCCAGCACGCGGGCGACCACGGTGTCCACCACTTCCTGAATCGTCTGCGGCCGGGCGTAGAAGGAGGGGTTCGCCGGGATGAGGGTGGCCCCGGCGAGCAGCAGGAGTTCAAAGTTTTTGACGTGGATCAAACTCAGCGGCGTTTCGCGCGGGACGAGGATGAGCTTTTTCTTTTCCTTCAACACCACGTCGGCGGCGCGCAGCAACACGTCCTCGCTGTAACCATGTGCGATGCGGCCAATCGTGCCCATCGTGCAGGGAATCACGACCATCGCGTCCGGTGGATTCGAGCCGCTGGCGAAGGGCAGGTTCATGCTTTTGACGTTGTGCGTCTGCACGCCGTCGGGCAGGCGCAGGCCGCCGGGGAGTTCCTCGGCGATGACCTGCTGCGCGTAGTTGCTCAACACGACGTGGATTTCGTGCTGGCGCGGATCGAGGTTGTCGAGCAGGCGCTGGGCGTAGAGCGTGCCGCTGGCTCCGGTGATGGCGACGAGTATTTTCAAAGCTGGCCAATCATGGCGACGGCGGGCAAGGGCGGCAAGCGCAACGAAAGGGGCGGGGAAACATTCAACATTGAACGCCCAACCCTGAACACCGAATTCATTGCGAACACAGGAGGCGGGAGGTTTCAGTGTTGGGGGTTGAACGTTCAATGTTCGATGTTTGTCTTTGGACTTTGAAAACCCGCCCTAGACAATTCCCGGCGTGTTTGGGATTCTCCGGCCCGGTGGCGAACTGATCTTATGAAATTATCCAAACGCAGCGCCGAAATCTTCGTGCCCGACGAACGGCCCATCCGCTCCGCGCTTCAACGCATCACGCACCTCGGCATCGGCGCGCACCAGGATGACCTGGAGTTCATGGCCTTCCACGGCATTCGCGAGTGTTACGCCAGCCAAACCAAATGGTTCGGCGGCGTCACCTGCACCAACGGCGCGGGCAGTTCGCGCATCGGCGCTTATGAAAAATTCACCGACGCGCAGATGATGGCCGTGCGCCGGCAGGAACAAAATGCCGCCGCCGTCGTGGGTCGTTACGGCGTGATGTTTCAACTCGATCATCCGAGCAGCGTCGTCAAGAGTGCCACGGACAACGCGTTGAAGAACGACTTGGAAAAAATTCTCGCGGCGACGCAGCCGGAGATTGTTTACACCCACAACCCGGCGGACAAACACGACACGCACATCGGCGTCGTGATTGCCGTGTTGCAGGCGATGCGCGAACTGCCGCGCCGCCAGCGTCCGGCGCGCGTCTGGGGCTGCGAAGTCTGGCGCAACCTCGACTGGCTGGCGGACGCCGACAAGGTGCTGATGGACGTGAGCGGTCATGATCATCTGGCCGCGGCGTTGAACGGAATTTTTGATTCGCAGATTGCCGGCGGGAAACGCTACGACCTCGCCACCTTCGGTCGCCGCTCCGCGAACGCGACGTTTTTTTCATCCCACACTACGGACCGCGCGACGCAACTGATCTTCGGCATGGACCTCACGCCATTGGTGACGGATGAGAAACAGGACATCGCTGAATTTGTGGGTGCGCACATCAAGCGTTTTCAAACGGAGGTTTGCTCAAAATTGGAACAGCGCCTCGGCCGCGCCTGACTTATGGAAATCATCATTCAACCCACGCCCGCCGCCGCCACCAGCGTCGCCGCGCGTTTGCTGGCCGGATTGATTCGGAAAAAACCCGCCGCTGTGCTCGGCCTCGCGACGGGCAGCACGCCGCTGCTGCTTTACCGCGAATTGATCGCGCTGCAACTCAACTGGCGCAAGCTGACGACTTTCAACCTGGATGAATACGTCGGTCTTGATCCCGCGCATCCGGCGTCCTACCACAGCTTCATGGAGGAAAATTTATTTCGTCATGTGAACATTGCGAAGAAAAACGTCCACATTCCTGATGGGATGACCAGAGACGTTCCAAAATTTTGCGCGCGTTATGAAAAAAAAATCCGCGCGGTGGGCGGCGTGGATTTGCAGGTGCTCGGCATTGGCACCGTCGGGCACATCGGGTTCAACGAGCCGACCTCGTCGCTGGCTTCGCGCACGCGCATCAAGACGCTGACCGCGCAGACGCGCCGCGATAACGCGAAATTTTTCGGTCAGGAAGAAGCCGTGCCGTATCACGTCATCACGATGGGGATCGGGACGATCATGGATGCGCGGCATTGCCTGCTGCTGGCGTTCGGCAAAAAAAAGGCGCGCGCCCTGGCCGCAGCGCTGGAAGGGCCGATCAGCGCGATGAATCCCGCCTCGGTTTTACAATGGCATCCGAAAGTGACGGTGTGTGTGGATGAAGAAGCAGCGTCCGAGTTGTCGCTCCGGGATTATTACCGCTGGGCTTACGACCACAAACCTGGCTGGCAAAAAATCTAGGCAGCGGCCTGGAGAAGGGCCGTGTGGCGGCGCGCTTCAGGTTATTTGCAACGAATTAAGGCTTGTCCCCGGGCGCGGGTTTTGTTTAATGCCAGCCAGTGAAGCACATTCAAAACGGCTGGTTTTCGCCAGCCCCAGACAAAACGCTGTGTCCCGTGTGAGCCACACAGAAAAGTCCCGCGCCGCGCACTCAGACCCAGTGGTTGAGCGAGGCCCGGTCATCCCTCAAACGCCAGTGCCTCCCCACGCCACCTGGCTCCACAGCGGTCTGGCCATCCTTGATCCGCATGGGAAAATCCTCAGTCTAAACGACGCGCTCGCGCTCTGGCTCGACGGCACTTCCGGCGAATTGACCGGCCAGTCGTTCCCCGATTTGATCGGCCAACGCCACGCCGGCTGGCGCGGTGAAATTCAGAATCTGCTCGCGGGTTCGGCGAAGTTTGACCGCTTGGAACTCATCGCGCGCAAAGATGATTTTACCGAGCGCCTCGGGGTGGATCTTTGCCGCCACGAGGCCGTCTGCTTCCTGCGCCTGGAATCCGGCGTGCCGCCCGCGCGCGAGCTGGAAAATTTATTTTCGGAAAATTCCTGGAGCAGCGTGGCCATCCACGATTCGTTTCAGCGGATGCTGCGTGCCGAGGTGCAGTTGGAAAATCTCATCCACCGCTGGCCCGGCATCATCTTCAGCCAGCGGCCCGATTTCAGTTTCGCCTTCATCAGTCCGCGCATCGAGGAACTTACCGGCGTGCCGCCTGCCGAATGGCAGCGGCACTCGAAATATTTCTGGCAAACTCTCCACGAAGCCGACGCCCAGCCGCTCATGGCCCGGCTGCGCGAAGCGGCGCGTTTGCCCGGTGAACTGACCAGCACCTTTCGTATCCGCCATGCGCAGACGGGTCGCGTCAGTTATTTGTGGGAACATCGCCAGCCCGTGCTCAGCAGCAACGGGCTGCTGCTTGGCTACGAAGGCATCTGGCTCGATATCAGCCGGCAAACCATTGCGGAACGCCGCTTGTTGAATCTGTCGTGGAAGGAAAATCTCGGCACGCTGACGATGGGCCTGGCGCATGATTTCTGCAACATCATGACCGGCATCGTGGCGTTGAGCGAAACCTTCGGGGCCGAACTCGGCGAAAACACCTCGCTCCGCGACGGCCTGAACATGATCCGCAGCACGGCCATCGAGGCGGGGCAGTTGTCCCAGCGCATCCGCCAGTTGCATCACGGCACGCCCGGCGAAAAAAATTACCACGACCTCAACGAGATCGTCACCAGCATCGCCGCCGTGCTGCAAAAAGTTCTGCCCCGCCGCGTGCGCGTGCAGACGGAACTGGCCGACGGTCAGTTGCCCGTTTATCTGGACGAGGTTGAACTGCGGCAGGTGCTCGTCAACCTCGCGCTCAACGCCGCCGACGCGATGCCGAACAGCGGCCAGCTCACCTTCCGCACCGCGCGGCATACGGAATTTCCCACGGTTGAAAATTTGCAC
>JANYDP010000171.1 GCA_025363535.1 Verrucomicrobiota bacterium
CGCGGAACTCGGGCCGTCCATCCTGTTGCCGAACGGCAAAGCCATCTGCTTCGGCGATCACGGCAAGAACGCCATTTACACGCCGTCCGGCAACACCAATGTCGGAAGCTGGGTTGCCGCGCCCGATTTTCCGAACGGCCAGGGAATGCCCGACGCTCCCGCCGCCATGCTGGTGAATGGAAAAATCCTCTGCACGACTGCGCTCGCGCCGTATCCGCGCAATGTCTTCAACTCGCCGATCAGTTTTTTTGAATACGATCCGGTCGCCAACAAGTTCACCGGCGTCAGCGCGCCCGGTGGCGGGGCGATTTATAACAGCCCGTGCTGGCCCACCTTGATGCTCACCTTGCCGGATGGAAACATTCTGTTCACCCGCCGCCAGTCTGATCTTTACATTTATCAGCCGACGGGCACGCCGTTGACGAACGGCCAGCCGAACATCCAGGGCATCTCGCAAAATTCCGACGGCAGCCTGCATTTCTCCGGCACGATGTTCAACGGCCTGTCGGCGGGCGGCTCTTACGGCGACGATGAACAAATGGACAGCAACTATCCGCTCGTCCGCTTCACGGATACCAACGGCGTCGTGCGCTATGGGCGCACTTACAATTGGAGCAGCACCGGCGTCCAGACCGGCACGAACGTGGTGACGACCGAGTGCGCGGTTCCCTCCGGTGCTTCGCTGCAAGACAAAGTTGAAGTGGTCGCCAACGGCATCGCTTCGCCGCAACTTTCTTATCCCATCGCGCTCGACAGCACGGGCATGACGTGGAGTTCCACCGGCAATCTCATCTGGGGCGTCCAGACCGGTATCACGCACGATGGCGTGGACGCCGCACGCAGCGGCCCGCTCACCAACACCCAGACCAGTTCACTGACCACGACCATTTCCGGTCCCGGCGCGTTGTCGTTCTGGTGGAAAGTTTCCTCCGAAACCAATTTTGATTTCCTGCGCTTCTTCGTGGATGGGCTTCAACAACCGGCTGCTCCCCAAATTTCTGGCGAAGTGAACTGGCAGCAGCGCATTGTTTCGATTCCCGCTGGGTCGCACACGGTGACATGGTCCTATTCGAAGGACGGGTCGGTTTCCGTGGGAGCCGACGCGGGCTGGCTGGATCAGGTTGCGTTTGTTTCCTCGGTCGTCATCAACACCAATGACAGCGGCGCAGGCTCGTTGCGTGATGTCGTGGCGACCATGCCTGCCGGTTTTACGATCACGTTTGGATCAAATCTCTCCGGCCGCACCATCAGCCTGTCCGGCGGACAGCTCACGTTCAGCAACAACGTCTCGCTTGACGCCTCCGCGTTGGCGAATGGTCTGACCCTCTCCGGCTTGAATGCGAGCCGCGTCCTCATGATCAACCCGGGCGTGACGAGCATCCTTTCCGGCCTGACCATCACCGGCGGCAATGGAGCTGGTGCCGCGCCGTTTGTAAATTATGGCGGCGCGATTTTCAATCAGGGCAATGTCACTTTGAGCAATTGCTACGTCGTTGCGAATAGTGGTTTCGCCGGCGGCGCAATTTTCAACAGCGGCGGCAATCGCCTCACGCTCCACGCTACAACGCTCGCGACCAACTCGGCTTCTTACGGCGGCGCGATCCAGAACGAAGGCAATTTGTCCGCCGACAACACCACGTTCGCCGCCAACGCCGCGTCGCAGGAAGGCGGCGCGATTTCCGCGCCGTTCAGTTCGCCGACCGCGCTCACGCATTGCACGCTGGCCGGCAACAACGGCGGCAACGGCGGCGGCGTCATCGGTCTGAACATCTTGCTCACCAACTCCATTGTCGCGGGCAACACGGCCACGACCAATGCCAACTTCAGCGGGTCATTGGTCGTTGGCGGAATCAATCTCACCAACGGAAGTCCACTCCTCGCTACGCTGGCGAATTACGGCGGCCCGACTCCGACACTGCGTCCACTGATCAACTCGCCTGCCATTGACGCGGGCAGTGATGCCGCTGCTGTCGGATTAAACTTGGATCAACGAGGTCGCACGCGCACCTCTGGCAGCCATGTGGATATTGGCGCGGTAGAAGTCAACACGAACTCCATTGTCACCACCATCGCCGATTCCGGTGCCGGTTCGCTCCGCGCGGTCGTCACCAATCTTGAACCCGGATTCACCGTCACGTTTGCTGCCGGGTTGTCTGGCCAGACCATCGGACTTTCCTCCGGTTTGATTTTGTTGGATCGCAATCTGACGATTGACGCATCGCCGCTCACAAATGGCGTTTGGATCAATGGCAGCGCGGCTTCGCGGATTTTCTTTGTCACCAGCGGCGTCACCGCGACACTCAACGGGCTGACCTTGACGAACGGCCTCGCCAGTCAAGGCGGGGCGATTCAAAACAACGGCACGCTGACGCTCAACCAATGCACGCTGTCGGGCAATCGGGACAATTGCGGTTGCGGCATCAACGGCGGTGCCATTCTCAATCGCGGCAGTCTGACGGCGAACAACAGCACGTTCAGCGGCAACCTGGCCAGCTTCGGCGGCGCGATCTTCAACGACTTGAACAGCACGTTGTTCGTGAATCAGAGCACGTTCAGCGGCAACGTTGGCACGAACGGCGGCGGGGCCATCTACAATTTCCAAGGCACGATGATCGTGAAACAAAGCACGATCGTGGGAAATCAATCACCGGGCGGCGGCGCGCAGGGCGGCGGCGTCAACAACAGCGGTTTCGGATTTTTCCTGACCAACACCATCGTCTGTTTGAACACTGCCTCAAGCAGTCCGAACATCGCGGGCGTTGTCGCGCCAATCTCCAGCCCGAACAATCTCGTGGATGCCACTCCGCTTCTCGCGGCCTTCGGCAACAATGGCGGCCTCACGCCAACCATGCCGCCGCTCGCCAGTTCACCGGCACTGAACACGGGCAGCGATGCCGCCGCCGCGAACTTCACCACCGACCAGCGCGGCGTCGGATTCCTTCGCGTCTCTGGCGTGCATGTGGACATCGGCGCGACGGAATTCCAATATCTTGCCGCCACGAATCCGCTGGTGCTCGCCAGCCCGACGAAGCTCGGCAATGGCACGCTCAAATTCAGTCTCACGAACCTGGCCGGCGCGAGCATCATCGTTTTCGCCAGCACCAACGTGGCGTTGCCGTTCAATGCGTGGTCAAACCTCGGCGCTGCCCTTGAGACGCCCGCCAACTCCGGCCAGTTCCAGTTCACCGACACGCAGGCGACGAATTTCCCCTTGCGTTTCTATCGCGTGAAGTCCCCGTGAAATCAATTGGTTGGACCGTCGTAAATAATTGAAAATCCCGGAGCCGCGCGCGGCTGCCGGCGGGATGATTTGAAAAAATATGCCACCTGCAGTTCGCGTGTATGCGTGATTTCGCGTTTGTTGACGGGGCGACGAATTGCGGCCAGATCAAGACTGGTTCCTTGAGCCGCTCCGACCGTCTGGCGAAGTACAACCAGCTCCTGCGCATCGAACAATTGCTCGGCAAGAACGCCGTGTATGCTGGCTTGAGCGCGTTGAAGAAGAGCAAGTAAGTTCGTAGTGGCGTCTCCGAAGATCGCCGCAAACGAATAATTGGCGGCGGCTGCCGATGCGCCGCTGTGTCATAAAATTCAAAAACCGGAAGCCTCGCGGCCTCCGGTTTTTTTTATTTGATCGAACTTCGCCTGCTTATTGCGAGAGGCGGAAGAAGACGGCCGGGTTGGCCGGGTTAATCGTCACTCCGACCCCACTGGTGCCGCCGCCCGGATAGTCAGACCAGTTGGGGCCAAGGCCGGTGGTCAGACTGTTGGTTTGGGATTGCAGTTTGTATGCTGCGTCCGTCCAGGTGAAGGTCAAGGTGCTGCCGGATTGCGAGATGTTGAGCGTGGGCGGGGTGCCGCCGGCGGAAACCACGGAGAGGACACCAGTGAGGGGATTAAAGTTCCACGACAGGCTTGCTCCCGGGCTGCCCACGATGCTGGTGAAGTTGCTCGTGTGTGAACTGGTGTTGAAGATTTGGAAGTTGTCGCCTGCGATCAGGTTGAGGCCTAGGTCGGTGACGGTGAGCGTGCCGCCGTAATTCACGGAGTTCGCCACGATCAAATCCTGGCCGACGCCCTTGTTGATTTCGATGCTGGTGTTGCCGCCGAGTGTCAGGGTGTTGCTGATGGTCAGGGTGCCGAGGCCCGTAGTTCCGGGTGCAAGAGTGGCCGACGCCTGAACGTTGACAGACCCGCCGACGATGCCGTTGCCGCCAAGCGTCGCGCCCGCCGCCACGGTCACCGCGCCGCTGCCAGTGCTGCTGAAGTTGGTGTTGTTGGCGAACAGAGTGCCGCCGCTGATGAACGTCGCGCCGGTGTAAGTGTTGGTGCCGGTGGCAGTCGCGGTGCCGCCGAGATTCGTGAGCGAACCGGAGCCGCTGATGTTGTTGGCCAGGGTGAACGTCGAGGAGTGGTTGAGAACAATGGCGGCGTTGTTGGTCACCGGTCCGGTGCCGAGTTGTCCGCGATTAGTGCTGCTGCCATCGCCGAGTTGAAGGATGCCCGCGCTGATGAGTGCGCCGCCGGAGTTGGCGTTGTCCATGGAAAGGATGACTGTCCCTACCGTGGATTTAACCAGCAGGCCTGCGCCGGCCAGTCGGCTGGCGCACAGACCGCTGCGGAAATCCAGATTGGTGTTCACGGTCAAGGTCTTGGAGGCGTTGCCGCCATTGAGAATCTGTCCACTGTTGTCAAGGATCAGCATGGCGATGAAATCATTGTGCGCCAGCAGTTCGAAAGTGCCGCCAGCGACAATGATCGTGCCGTTGGTGTTGAACTCGGTGTCGTGCAAGAGCTGGATTGCGCCCGTGTTGGTGATGGTGGTCACCACTGCGGGCACCCCGTTGCCGGTGCCGGAATGATTCAGCTGCAGAATGCCGGCGCTCACCAGCACCGGTCCCGCGAAGCTGTTCGCACCGCCACCGTTCACCAGTGTGACCGTGCCGCCGGTCGTTTTGGTAAGTCCGGCGGTTCCCCCAAGGTTGGGGGCAAGGCTGCCACTGCGGAGATCATACGCGACCCCGTTGTTGGTCAAGCCCGTCGAACTGCTGGACGACGGTGACTGCGCATTATTGTCAAAAATAAAACCCCCGATGGTTTCAGCTTTGCCACCGGTGTCGAACGTGCCGCCGTTGACGGTCAGGATTCCCGAATCGGCAATCACCTCGCTTTGGAGGAGCTGCACTGTGGCACCGTTAGTGATGGTCAGGTCGCCGGGGATCACCAGCCTGCCCGCGCTGGCACCGATGATGAGGGTGCCGGCACCCACCACGGTCGGGCCGCTGTTAATGTTCGGGGCGCCGGCCCGGAGCACAAGAGTGCCCGCGCCGAGTTTGGTGAAACTGGTGCCCGAGAAGACCACCGAGTTTGTCGCGGAAACGCCGCTGGCGACGGTGATGGTGGGGGTTCCAGAAAGATTGAGTTTGCTGGTCGTGGAACTGCCCGCTGCAATTGTGTAAATGCCGCTGCCGGTGGCGTTGAAGGTGAGGTTGCCCACCGTGTTGGTGGTGCTGCTCGGAACCGTCACTGTGCCGGCGGCACCGGTGCCTGCGCCGAAGGTGGCGTTATCCGGTGTGGCGTTGTTCCAGGTCACGTTCGCCGCGCCATCCCACCAATTGGTGTTGGAGGCCAGCGACGTCCAATTTCCGGAGCCGTCTTGTGCTCCGCTTGTAGTGATGGCATCGGCATCCCAGGTCAAATTCGCGGCGTGAAGTCCAAGCGCGCCCGCCAGGGTCGCCAGACCGGTAAGGATGGTCCGTTTAAGGTGGGAGGTTTTCATAGGTTGTTGTTGCATTCGATGGTTGGTTGCTGTGAGGGAGACTGGTTGAATTATTTTGTCTGTTCGAGGCGGGTTTATTTGCCGGACTCCTGGGCAAGCATCTTGCGCCATTTCTTTTGGCCAGTTTTAATAATGCTGCCCGGTTGCGAACTGTAGTAGTCGTAGCCGAGTTTGTTTTTCGCGGCCATCGCACTGAACGTGTCATACACGATGCCATCGCGACCGGGATAAACCGGCCGGCTGTTCGTCAGGTCGTAGAATCGCGCCCAGCGGATTTCAGTCACAGCGGCATTGGCTTCATAGGTTGTCTTGCCTGCGTGATTGGCGTGGGAGAGGCCGGTAATTTTCACTCGTTCCAACCACGCCAGTCCGCTTTCAATCGCCGTAACTACTTCGGGCGTGGGATGGGGGATCGTCATCAAGAATCCCAGAAGGTGGGCGCTTTCCGATCCGCTCAACGTGGCCGGCTCCAGCTTGCGCGCCGGGGCGGGCTGGAGCGTGAGCGCGTCGTGTTGCGCGCACCAGGCGGTTTTTTTTCCGTCCTGCACAATCTGCATTTTCAGCACGCATCCGATTCCTGCCGCCAGCGCGGTGGCTGCTTGCTGGCGTTGGTGTTCGTCGAGGAAAGCGTAAGCCGGCTCGGCGCGCGTGATGTCTTGGAGGAGTTCCAGAACGTGCGTCATCGCGTCGTCGTTGAACGTGATGTCGTCGTGATAACCGCCTTCCAGTGGGTAAACCTGCGGCCAGCCGCCGTTCGGAAACTGCGCGGCGAGGATGAAGTTAATCCCTCTGATGAATCCGGCTTTGCAATCGTCACGCTTCGTGGCCTGCCACACGCGGGCGAGGAAATTCATTTCCGCCGTGGTCGAACCATTGTCAAACGTGGCCACGTAATGTGCCGGCTGGCCCGGCTCATTTTGCGAAGTCCATAGCATGCCGGGCGAGCGCGGGCCTTTATGGAAACCGAGGTGTTTGGACCAGCCGCCCGACGGCGTTTGATAGGAAAGGATCGTGTCGGCAAGCTGTCTCGCCTCGTCGCTGGCGAACCAGGCGTCTCCAACTTTGGCTTTCAGTTTGAAATCACCGCCGCTGGGGGCGCGCACGGCGTCGGGCATTTGGTTGGCGCGCACTTCGGCCTGCACGGCGGCCGCATCCGCGAGTACGTTGGTCCGTGAAAGTTCAAGGTAGGCTTTCCAGGCAGGCTGCTCTGCTGTGGATAACTCGTTGACCCGGCTCAAAGTGACTGGCTCGGCAAAGGCAGAAGGCAATGCCAGCACAAGATTGATGCACAGAAACAATCGGGTCATTGCCTGAACAATAGCAGATTGCAGCGCACAACGGTTCCACTGTTGTTTGTATAAGTGAATGAAAAAAGTGCATTGCACAGCGGCTTCACCGCATCTTTGTGCGGTGGTTCATCTGACGATCTTGCCTCAGATTACCGCCATCAGCCAGAGCATCCCATTGCCGCACCAGACGAATTGTTTGATTCAAACCACATGAAGCCGATCACCCCGCGCGCCGCCTGCTTTTTTCTTTTTTTGCTCGCGCCACTTTCCGCGCTCGCTGCCAGTTCCAGTGTTCACACGTCCTGGCTCTGGCACATGCACCAGCCAAACTACTGGCCCGACCGCCGCAATTTTGGCACCGATCACTACGAGGCCGCGTGGGACACGGTTCAACAGCAGAACGCCGGACGCCTGCATCCGTCGCCAGAAATTCTCTCGCAGATTTTCAGCGTGGCGGATCGCGTCGCCGCGTATCAAGGCCGTCCGCGCGATGCCGTCGGCACGGTGCTGGGCTATCCGAACGCCGGCGCACAGATGAGTTTTTCCGGCGCGCTCATTGAAAACATCCAGAGCCTTGGCGCAAACAATCAACTTGGCTACGGCGGCAGTTGGAACTCGGGCAACCAGCAGGCGCGCGGCTGGACGACGAGCGGCGGTAAGCCCCGGCTCGACCTCGTCAACTTTACCTATCATCACGCGCTCGCGCCGCTGATCTCGGACGAAACACTCGAAATGGAACTGCGCATCCACAAGCGGCAGATGGAACTTTTTTGGGGCAGCAGCCCGGCGGTTTCACGCGGCTACTTTCCGGCGGAGACTTGCTTCACCGAGCGCATGATTCCGGTTTTGAAAAGGGTCGGCATTGACTGGAGCGTTGTCGCCAACAACCACCTCACGCGTTCGTGCGCCGACTTTCCGCTCGTGCTCGGCAGCGGCGGTGAGAATTGCGACATCCCGAATCCCGCCGACCAGTTGAATCCGGCCCAGGGTGTGGCCAACTACAAACGCCTTTCCATCGAGCGCGGTTGTTCGCCGTCTGCCGCGCTGCCGTTCGCGTTTCAAGTTCACTACGCCCGCTACGTTGATCCGAACACCGGCGCGGATTCGCGGCTCATCGTTGTTCCCGCCGATCAGGCGCTCGGCTGGCGCGACAGCTATGGGCAGTGGGACATCAGTCTCCTGAGCGATCTCGCGGCGCGGAACAATCCGGCCAAGCCCGCCATCGCCTTGTTCGCGCACGACGGCGACAATGCCTGGAGCGGCGGCTATTCCTATTACATGAGCGACGGCGTCCCGCACATCGCCGGACAATCCGCCGGGGCTGGTTATGAACCGAGCACGGTGGAACAGTTTCTTGCGGAAAATCCTCCGAGCACCAACGACGTCGTTCATGTCGAGGACGGCGGCTGGGTTTTTGCCGACGGCGACTTTGGTTCGCCGTCTTTCATCAACTGGCACTGGCCGCCGGGCCATGCAGTCAACAGCGTGAACGTGGTTGATCCCAGTGTCGGCGTCAGCGACAAGGCGGACAACTGGCGCGTGATTGTCGCCACAGAGAATTGCGTTAAGACCGCGCAACAAATTGCCGGCACGACTCCGCGCGTGGATCAAGTGCGCGATCCGGGAAGTTTTTCCACCGCCCCGAACGCGGTCGAACTCGGCTGGCATTATTATCTCGCTGGCCTGGACAGCGGCTTCGTTTATTACGGCTGCCACGATGACGAATGCCAGCGTGCAGTCGTCGCGCAGTCGAACGCGGTGCGGAACGTGAACGCCATTCTCACCTCTGCGTCCACCACGGACACCACGCCGCCGACAATGTTTCCGCCGCAGCGTCATCCTTGGAATCCGGGCGGCACCAACTTCGGCGTGCAATACGGTTACAAAGTAACTGTCGCACCGAACTCCGACTTCTGGGTGTGGACTTACGCCTACGATGTTTCCGGCGTCACGAACGCGACGTTGTTCTTCCGCGTCAATGGCACAAATCCGCCGACGAGCGATCAATTCAAAACCTACGCGGGCGGCGCGTTGGCGGGCGCGTGGCAGACTTCCAACCTGATCAAGCGAGTCGTCGCTCCCGTCATCGGCGTCACGCCGCAGTTCGTCGCGGATTATTATTACGCGAAGGTCGGCGGCGTCTCGAACGCGTTCGTGGATTACTACATCGCCGCGACCGATGCGCGTGGCAACACGAGCAAGTCGCCCATCCAACACGTCTGGGTCGCAGCCGGCGGTGGTGGTTCAAGCGGTGGTGGCAGCGGCCCGGTGGCCGTTGCGCCCAATCCGCCGGTGGCGGGAAGCTTGGTGACGATTCAATACACGGCCACTGGGCGCAACCTCGCGGCGGCGAATCCGGTTTACCTCCACGTCGGCTGGAATAATTGGGCCACCGTCGCTTCGCCTGATGCTGCGATGACTTTCAACTCCGCTTCGAACGAGTGGCAATCCACCGTGACCGTTCCCGCGAACGCGACGCAACTGGACTGCGTGTTCAACAACGGTTCCGGCACCTGGGACAACAACAGCGGCGCAGACTGGCATTTCACCGTCACCACCAACAGCAATCCGCAACCGCCAGCGCAACCACAAAATCTCGCCGCCGTGCCGGTGCAAACCAACCAGATTAATTTGTCGTGGTCCGCCGCTGTTGGCGCGAGCAGCTACCTCATCAATCGCGACAACGCGGCGTTGACGATGACGAGTGGTTTAAGTTTTTCCGACGTTGGACTCGGCGTAAATTCCTACCACTGCTATTCCATCGTGGCCTCGAACAGTCTCGGCTTTTCCACCCCAAGCGCGACGATCTGCACGAATACCTTCACCAACCCACCGGTCAGTCTGCCGGCATTTGTGATGGATGGGACGGCGGACTCCGCCGGTTATTTGCTGGCCAGCAGCGGCATGGTGCTTTACGGCGCGGTGCGCGGCCCGACGCTCTACGTCGCGACTTGGTCACCGGGCACGAGCGGAGCGAACGATCATTTTATTTTTGTGAGCGATCAACTGCTCGCCACTGCCTCTGCGAGCGCGCCGTGGGCGAAGTCGGGCAAGGTTGCCGTCGCCACCAGCAAACCGTTTCTCGCGGCGGAAAGTTTGAACTCCTATTTGTCTTGGTTCAACGCGCCGGCTGGCTCGCTCGCTTTTAAGTCCGCCACTAATTCGGGCGTGCTCGAAGGCACGATCAATCTCGTGTCCGCCTTCGGTGCAATGCCCACAAACATCTATCTCTGCGCCGCCGCCTACCAGACCGCCGACGGCGGAACGCTTGCCGCGCAATGTCCGCCCGGCTCCGGCCCGGATATTGAGACGAATGAATTCCTCTGCCTTCCGCTCACCGCGCTGAACGATTCGATGGGCACCGGAATTTTTGACCTGTGCGATCCCGCGCGCAGCTTCCGTATCTTGAACACGCGGGCCATTTCCAATCGAACCGCGCTGAACTGGGCCGCAATGCCTGGGCGAAGTTATCAGGTGCTGTATGCGGACTCACTGCAGAAATCGTGGACGAATCTCCCCGGCGCTTCCAACTTCGCCGCGCCGCCGCAAGTGAATCTCAGTTTTACGGACGCCCCGCCGGTGGGCGTGACGCAGCGGTTTTATCGGGTGAGACTGCTGCCTTGAAGCGTGATTCGGCCGACGGGCACCGGGCTTACTTCCACTGTTCGGCCGCGCGCGGCGAAAGCGGGCGGGAGTTTTCCGCATCCAAAATTTTCTTTGCCCCGCCGACAACCCGCTCCCAGTCCAACGCCGGGCCGGGATCGTTCTTGTTGGTCTGAATGTGATAATGTCCCAGCACGCCTTGGTATTTTTCCAGGGCGTCATCCGCGAGTTTGTGCGTAATCAATTTTCCCTCGGCATCGGTGGGATACTGGCATTTTAGTTTCGGAAAAATTTTGCACAACGCCGCCGTCAGTTTTGTCAGGGCCGCATACTGCTCCGGGGTGTAATCATATTGCTCCAGTTCGTCACCCTGAATGGTTCCGCGCACGGGCTGGGGGCGGGCCGGATGGCCGGTGAAATGTTTCGTGCGGAAGCCGCCGTCGCCAAATCGTCTGGGGAGGGTGATCCGCGTCGGGCCGTCGGCATTTGGCTGATACCATTGATCCAACGGATTGTTTCCTCCCACGGCGTACGCGCCGATGTTGGCGATCTCCACGCCGATGGAACGGTCGTTGGAGGTTGTCGCGTGCCAGGCGCGTTCTTTCAAATCCAGCGTCTGATAAATCGTCCCGTCGAGATCGAGCAGGAAGTGAACGCTCAGGCCGCGGTCGTCCTGGAGCACCAGAAAGCACGTCCGGCTCGTGCCGCAGACATCGAAGTGCAGCACGAACTGATCAACCACGCTTTGCAACAGGGGCAGATCCCAGCCGCCGCCGCGCACCGTTTCAATTTGATTCGTCGTCAAGCCCGCCGTGCGCAGGCTGTAGCGGTTCGGCGTCTTCAGGCTGCGGACTTCGGCGTGCGAACGGGACCAGTCGGAATTGTCCAGCGGGGCGAACCGCCGCTCCACGCGGTAGGCATCGTAACCGCCGGGATCGAGCCACAAAACCACCGGCGTACCGGTATGGAAAAATTGTCCCGCCGCCACAATCTCGTCGCCCCGGCGCGGCTCCAGTTGGCCGGTGCGCGGGGCGGTGCGGCAACCGACCGCACACAGGGTGGCGGCGAAGATAGCGAGGAGTTTTGCTTTCATTTTTTCAACGCCGGCAGACTGGCGGCGGCGACCGCCTGGCCGACGCGCCGGGATTTTTCATCCGGCACGCGCAGTTCGATTTGCCGGGCGACGTCCGGGAATTCTTTTTTCAAAATGTGCCGCGCCGTGGTCAGCACGAGATCGCCGCCCGCGCCGGTGGTCACGCGCCCCAGGATCAGCGCCTGGCGGTAATCATAAAACTCCGCGTAGTGCGCCAGCGCGCAGCCGAGATAAACGCCGATGGTTTCGTAAATTTTCGCCGCGCGCGCATCGCCTTTGGCCATGAGGTTTTGCACTTCCTTGAGCCGCTCGGGCAGGCCCAGGTTTTTCGGCAGGGAAATTTTCGCGGCCGGCAACAGTTTGTTCACCGCCTGCTGCGAGAAATACATCACGCCGGTGCCCCGGTCGCCGGACCATTCATCGGCGGCGGCGTTCGGTTGGTAGTCCACGGGCACGAAGGCGAGTTCGTTCAGCCAGCCAGGAATCCGGCCCTGACGATCCATGAAGCCCGCCGCCTGGCTTGAACCCAAAGCAATGCCCAACATGCCGCGACTGCCGAGTGACAATGCGCCCGCGAGCGCCGTCACATCACCGTCGTTCATGACCACGAGCGGCACGTTCCATTCGCGTTGCAGTCGTTTGAACATGCCCGCGGCCTGCGGGAAAAGTTTTTTCGGAATCGCGCGCAGCAGCGAGGCGACGCGAATTTCGTTGTCCACGATGATGCCCGCCGAACTGCCACCGATGGCATCCACGCGGGGCAGATGTGCCGCTGCCCGGTGCAGTGCGGAGGCGAGATGATGATAATGGTATTCCGGGTTCGCGTGCGTGCGCGGATCCCACGGCATTTCCTCGGTGAAAACCGCCTCGCCGTTGATCACCGCCGAAACCTTGTAATCACTGGCACCCAGATCAAAACCGATGCGGCAGCCTTGCAGATGACCGCCGGCGGCGAGCTGCGTCTCCCGGGCGGACGGAACTTTTTCCGCCGTGGTCACGACGACCTGAAATTTTTTGCCGTAGGCCGCCGTCATCATGTCGCAGTCGAACTGGCGCACGCCTCTTGACGAATACTGTTTGCGGATGAATTCAGCGATTGCCTTCGGGCCGCCGATATGGAGTTTCCAACCGCCGCGCGCCCACAGCAAAAATTTCACGAGGCGTTCCACGTAGCGCAGGGTGGCGGCATCGGCTTCCGGCCGGACCACGGTTTCAAAGCGTGAGACCAAATTATTTTCCCGTTCCAGCCCAATGACAAGCGGGACGGCGTGACCGGACGTTTTCGTGTCCGCCAGATATTGGCGATTAAACCGGATGGCTGGCTGGAATTGTGGATCCAGCGGCGCGGGGCAGGGGACTGGCGTGTGGTTGGTGTTCATCGGCAAAGGTTGGCGGAGGATTTTTGCTGGGCGTGGCGCATGTTCGGCACGGGTTGTCTCGCCGACAGATTGCCCTGTCGGCAGGGTGGCGCGCGAGAACTTTTTGAGGCGTTTATTCCAGCGCCTGCAGCGTCCGGGCTTGGTGGTCGCGTCGCGGGTCGCAAGCTATGAGATTGCAAACGGAGTGAAATCTGTTTGTATTTCCGAGTGAAACTGACCGCCCATCCGCACGCCATGTTGCTGGCCAATCCTTGGAAAATTGCCAGCTCCAAAGGTTCCGCCACCCACCGCACCGTCATCGTGGAACTCACGGACGCGGACGGCGTGCAGGCCGTGGGCGAGGCGGCACCGTCGTCGTTGTATGGCGAGTCTGCCGACGGGCTTTTGAAATTTCTTTCGCAGACGGACGTCGGTGCGATTTCGTTTACCGACGTGCCGGGCAGCATGAATTATTTGAAATCGTTGCCGGGCATTCCCGTGTCTGCCAAGTGCGCGTTGAACCTGGCGCTGCTTGATGGCGCGGCGAAACGCGCGGGCCAGGCGCTCTACGATTATCTCGGGCTGGGTTTCCGTGAACACCACCACGTCACCTCGTTCAGCATCGGCATTGATGCGCCGGACATCATTCGCCGGAAAGTCGAGGACGCCGCGTCGTATCCCGTGATCAAACTCAAGGTCGGCGACCCGCGTGACCGCGAGAATTTCTCCGCGCTGCGATCCGTGGCTCCCGAAAAGCCCGTGCGCGTGGATGCCAACGAAGGTTGGAAGACCAAGGAGGAGGCGCTGCGCATGATCGAGTGGCTGATGGCGACGGACCAACATCTCCAGTTCATCGAGCAACCCATGCCGCGCACGGCGAGCGATGCGGATTGGAAATGGCTGAAGGCGCGTTCGCCGCTGTCGATTTTTGCCGACGAATCCTGCCACACGGTTGTGGACATCCCGCGTTGTGCCGAATGTTTTCACGGTGTGAACGTCAAGTTGGTGAAGACGGGCGGCGTGAGCATGGCATTCGAGACGTTGAAGGCCGCGCGGCAGGCGGGATTGAAGACGATGATCGGCTGCATGATCGAAACGAGTGTGCTGATCAGCGCCGCCACGCACCTCGCGGAACTGGCGGACTTTCTGGACGTGGATGGAAATCTTCTGATTACGAATGACCCGTTTGCAGGCGTGACGTCCGAGAAGGGAATCCTCTCATTTGCCGCCGCCAAAGAAAAACGCGGACTACAAGTCAGTCCGCGTGGCAGAGAAAATCATCTTTGATTCTTAATCAAGGATGTTTCGGGGTTTTGACACTGCGTTATTTTATTGCAGCGGCCAGGTGGATGGATATTCGTCCGTGCCGTGACTGAAGGTTTGTATGTAATTTTTCTGAGCGACCCACTGAGCGTGGCCGTCGCAAAATACCATGTTGCCGCCGGCGTTGCCGTGATTGTCTCCCTTATCAGGATAGTTATCATTGAGACGTGTGGGATCAGTTGCATGCCGGTCATCGTCATCGTAAATGATCAGGATGTCACTCGGACCAATCCGCTGCGGCGAGACATAAGGCAACAAGGTGATAGTGGTCTGATATTGGAGGCAGACGTTTTGGATCTTGCGTTTATTATTGTTATTATTTCCCAACGACGTATAGCTATTTAGATAGCCTGAAACTTCATAGCTGCTTCCGTAGGGCTGCTCCTTGCCCCCCGCTGGAAGCGTCAAATCGGTGACATATGTGGCGCCGCCATGGATGCGATCCGAATACAGTGTCACACCAGACTGATTCCCAAGGGTGGGATAAGCATTAGGATTAGCCACCATACCAGCAACAATAGGCAGAGTAGCGTCTCGAATTTC
>JANYDP010000200.1 GCA_025363535.1 Verrucomicrobiota bacterium
GCCTTGAAGCTCGGGTTCACGACGGGTTTGTTGCAGGCGGCGGTCAACCAGGGCGACCGTTGGCTGGGCCACACGGTAGATCATACGGTCGTCATCAAAACCATCGTCTCGCCGTTGATCGGCTTTACGCTCGTGCTTTTCTCGGCGGCGGCCACCTGGGTGGAGCGCACGCTCGAACATTCCGAACTATGAAAGATTCCAAATTCAAACTCGACTGGCTCGTCCTCCCGCTCCTCGGCTTCGTGGTGGTGCTGCTGCTCTGGCAGGTTTCCTGCGCGACCTGGGCGAAGGATCTGCCCACGCCGCTAAAAACCTGGGAGAGCAGCAAGCCCTACCTCCTGGAGCCGTTTGCCAAGCGCGGCGAAATGGACCAGGGGATTCTGCGGTTCACCTGGTACTCGCTCATCCTTGTGGCGAAAGGTTACGCCATTGCGCTGCTGATTGGCACGCCCATCGGATTTTGCCTGGGGCTGTCCACGCTCTTCACCAAGGCGTTTGATCCCATCATTCAAATCCTGCGGCCCGTCTCGCCGCTCGCATGGCTGCCGCTGGGACTCGTGCTGTTTCTCGGCGCGGGCAAGAGCGCCTCGGAACTGGGCGCACTGTTCACCATCGCGATCTGCTCCATGTGGCCGACGGTGCTCAACACAGCCGTGGGGGTGCGGGCCATTCCGCAGGATTATTTGAACGTGGCGAAAGTCCTGAAACTTTCGCGCCGCAAAACTTTGTTCAAAGTGCTTGTGCCGGCGGCGCTGCCCTACATGTTCACCGGATTTCGCCTGAGCCTGGGCATCGCGTGGCTGGTGATTGTCGCAGCGGAAATGCTCACCGGTCGTCCGGGCGTCGGCGGTTTTCTCTGGCAGGAATACAACGCGCTGATCTATGAGCACATTATTTTGTGCATCATCGTCATTGGCGTGGTGGGCTTCATCCTCGACCGCTTGATGAGCGTGGTGGAGCGGCGTTTCAAAACAGCCTGAGAATTTATGGCTTTTCTCGAACTAAACAACGTCAGCAAAATTTTTGGCAACGCTTCCGTGCTGAAGGATGTCAACCTCAGCATCGGCAAAGGGGAGTTCGTGGCCATCGTCGGCTTTTCCGGAGCGGGCAAGACGACGCTCATCTCGCTCATCGCGGGTCTGCTCAAGCCCACGAGCGGTTCGCTCAAGTTGAACGACGTGGAAATCACCGGGCCGGGGCCGGATCGCGGGATTGTTTTTCAAAACTATTCGCTGCTGCCGTGGCTGACGGTGTTTGAAAACATTTTGCTCGCGGTGGAATCGGTGAATCCAGACTGGACGGCAGACAAACGAAAAGAGCACGTTGAAAAATACGTCGCGATGGTGAACCTCACGCCCGCACGAAACAAGAAACCTGGCGAACTTTCCGGCGGCATGAGACAGCGTGTTTCCGTGGCGCGGGCTTTGGCGATGGAGCCGCAGATTCTGCTGCTCGACGAACCGTTGAGCGCGCTGGATGCGCTGACGCGCGCGACGTTGCAGGATGAAATCGCCCGCATCCGGACCAAACACGAGAAGACCATCGTGCTCATCACCAATGACCCGGACGAGGGAATTTATCTCGCCGACAGGATCATTCCGCTGACGGCCGGGCCGGGCGCGACGCTGGGGCCGAGTTTCACCGTGGACATCCCGCAACCGCGCGACCGCAAGGCCATCAACCACGATGAGCACTTCAAACAACTGCGCCGGGATGTGACGGAATTTCTTTTGAGTTCCCGGCATGATCGCCATACGGCTATCACGCGGAAAATGGTTTTGCCAGACATCGAACCAGAAGATTTGAACGTGCCGGCCATGCTGGGTGGCCGGCAGACGCCGATCCGCCGCAGTGAAATTAAAAGCGAAACCGTGGACGCGGATTTATGAATTACGATTTACGATTTACGATTGTCGGCGTGGATGCGTTTGCGCGCGAAAGCGGTGCTAAAGCCACCGCAGTCCAGACGCTGGCGCGACTGCCTGGCACCCTCGAATCTCGCGAAGCGTCTGGACTGCGGTACGTTCACCGCCGCTCTGGCTTGCTGCGGGCGGGCATCCATGGGCATCAGCCCTTGTGGAAATCGTCAATCGTAAATCGTAAATCAAAAATTGCATGAGCGATTACTGCGAACTTTCCAACCTGGCGAAAATTTATCCGACGACGAAAGGCCCGGCCGTCATCGTCAAGGATTTCAACCTGCGCATCAAGAAGAGCGAGTTCGTCACGCTCATCGGCCACTCCGGCTGCGGCAAATCCACCGTGCTTTCCATGCTGGCGGGACTGAGCGAAATTTCCGAGGGCGGCATCATTCTCGCGGGCAAGGAACTCGCCGGGGCCGGACCGGATCGTGGTGTGGTGTTCCAATCGCCTTCGCTGTTGCCGTGGATGACGGCGTTTGAAAATGTCATGCTCGGGGTGGAGCAGGTTTTTTTCACCGCCAGCAAGGACGAACGCCGTGAGATCGTGGAATATTACCTCACGGTCGTTGGCCTCGGTGAGGCGATGCACAAGAAGCCCGCCGAGCTTTCGCAGGGCATGAGGCAGCGCGTCGGCATCGCCCGCGCCTTCGCGCTCAAACCCAAGATGCTGCTGCTCGATGAACCGTTCGGGATGTTGGACTCGCTCACGCGTTACGAATTGCAGCAGGTGCTGATTGAACTCTGGCGCAAAAACAAGATCACCGCGCTCATGGTGACGCACGATGTGGACGAGGCGTTGTTTCTCTCCGACCGCATTGTCTGCATGACGGACGGAAAGAAACAGCGCCTCGTCCACGTCGTGCGTCACCATCAGCGCGGTGATCTTGTTTTTGCGCCA
>JANYDP010000350.1 GCA_025363535.1 Verrucomicrobiota bacterium
TGCTCGTGCAGGTTGCAGACGTAGGTGAGGTCGCGGTTGTTGCCCAGCGAATCGCACAGGTGCATGCAGCCGCCGCCGGGCAGCATGAAAACATGCTTCACACCGGTCGCGGCCACCATTTGGAAAACGTAGTCGGATAATTTCATGTCAGGATTGAAGCTGCGGTTTGCGGTTTGCGGCGGCGGAAAACTCCGCCAGAATTTCGGTCACGGCGGCATCGGCGTGATTCCACGGTTGGGGAAAAATGAAACTCTCAATCCCCAGGCGGGCGGCCTCGGAAACATTCTGCGAAGAATCGTCCACAAAAAAATCCACGCTTCCCAAACGCGCCAGAACTTCCGCCTTGCTGGTTTCGTACGCGGGCAAAAATTCGCCGGGCCGCGCGCTCGGAACGAAATGAAAGTCGCGCACCCACTTGCCAAAATGCTGGAACACCCACGCGGCCCCGGGCGCAACGGCTTGAGCCGGACGCGCGGTGAGAACGTGATGTCGGAACTGGCTGCCGTGGCGGTTAAACCAGTCGAGGAGTTCCTGATGGGGGCGTAGATTTTTTGCGGCCTCAGAATTTCGGAAGCGATCCAGCGACGCGAGATATTCGGCCTGCGTGGTGTCGAGTTCGGTGAGCGGCGGATTGGAACGAAGCTGGCCGTAGGCAGTGTGACATTCGGGATGCTCCGTCTGCCAGCCCAGTTTCAACCAGGCTTCGGTGAAATTGTTCAGCACGTCGTCCAGATCCCAGACGATGATTTTTTTATTTCGGGTATCGTTCATCCGTTAATCCATCCAGTAAGTGAGGAGAGTTTTGCGGCTGCTGTTTTGCATGACCACCGGATCGCTGTAATAAGAATCGTTCTTGTAATGCGTGGAGGAAATTTCCTCGAAGATGACGCCGTGCTTCGTCGCGAAACTGTGCTTCACGCCACGATTGACCAACACGATGTCGCCCTTCTTGTATTCCTTTTCCACGCCGTCGAGGGAGATCGTGATGTCGCCGTAAACGATGTAGAACGTCTCCTCCTTCTGCTTGTGCGCGTGTTCGGGATGGCGCTGGCCGGGGAGCATGACGAGCAGTTTTTTGCAATACTCGCGGTTGATGAAATTCAACAGCACGGCGCCGTTCTCCTGGAATTTTTCAATGCCGTAATGGTGGGAAATTTCCAAATCACTGCGGGAGGACGGCAAGGTGGCACGGCTTTTCTTCAAGAGCTTCTTCACTTCGTGAAGAATTCCGCGGACGTCGGACTGATGATCCACCTGGTTCAGCGCGGGCGCCATGATCGGAGCATTCGGTGCGATGGCCTGGGTGGCCGTGAAGTGGCGGTACTTGGAAAGATGGTTTGCGAGCAACTGACCTTCGCACGACGGCATGGCGAGGAAATAATCCTCCGCTGTGATCGCTTCGCCGGGTTTGATCGCGCGCTTGGCAAACACCCCGCGCCGCAAGGCCACGAGCTGGGCGATCTCGGCTGGAGTTCCGGCCATGCGTTCGTTGGCCACGCCGCACAGTTCAAAACCTTTGCGTGCCGACTCCAGCCATTTCCGAAACTGCGCGGGTGAGGAGCTGTACGCGTTGGACGGATATTTTTCCGTGGCGACGGCGACGTGGCGTTCAAACACGGTCGCGCCCTTGCCGATGGCGGCGAGGATGACTTCGTTGTCGTCGGGGTTTTCGTGCGTGGAAAAACCCACGCGCAACAGTGGATAGCGCTGGCGCAGCAGTTCAATTTGATTCAGCTGCAGATCTTTTGTCTCCGTCGGATATTGCGCGACGCAGTGCATCAGCGTCAGGGGTTTTTGGCGGTGATCGAAGAAGCTGACCACGCGGTCAATTTCCTCCCACGACGCGCCGCCGACGGAGGCGACGATGGGCAGATCGGTCGCGGCGATGCGTTCGAGCAGCGGCCAGTCGGTGAACGAGCAACTGCCGATCTTGAGATAATCGTAGCCGTGTCTGGCGATCAAATCCACGGACGGCTCGTCAAACGGCGTACACATCGTCTTGAAACCGCAGCGGATCATTTCGTCCTTGAGCGCGAAAAAATCCTCCTCGCGCAGCCGCGTTTCCAGAAAGCGTTTCACGAACTTCACGTCCCTCCGCGACTTGAAGTCGGGGTGGATGAACGTATCGAGCTCGCGGTATTGCAGCTTGAAGGCGAACTCGCCATTGAAATCTTTTGCGACCTCGGCGAACTCACGAATGATGCGGCGGCCGTGCTCGACATCGCCCATGTGGTTGTTGGCCATTTCCAGAATGAAGCGGGGTTTGCCCCAGTTGTTTGTCATATAGAGGTGGTGGGTGGTGGGTGGAATTCGAGAGTCTTGCGGATGGCGGCGGCGAGCGGCGTCCAGCTTTGCAACCCCAGTTCGCAGCGGGCGCGGCTGGTGTCCGGCACGTAACGCGTCGCCGGCGAATTAGGGTTCGGCGTCTGCGTCACCTGGACCGGCGGTTGGGTGGAATTGTTTTGGGAAACGAATTTGGCGATTTCGCGGAGGGAGTGGGCCTCGTCCGAACCGACGTTGTAAGTGCCGGACGCGGCGGGATTCAAAAGAATCGTCCACAGCCAGATCGCGAGATCGGCGGCGTAAAGGTAGGAGCGAACCGGCGTGCCGTCGCCATTCACCTGGATTGGTTTTCCAGCCAGCGCATCGCGGATGAAATTGCCAATCGCGTAATGCGCGTCCAGCGCGAGGTGCGGCCCGACGAATGCGAAGCAGCGGGCGATCTTGCAGTTCATCGCGCCGCTCTGACTGCGCGTGTTGCACAACAGTTCTGCGACGCGCTTGCCTTCGCCGTAAGCCGAGAGCGGTGCGTTGATGTCCGGCGCACCGGAAAATGTTTCCGGCACATGGCTCAAGTCGTGCGGCTGCGCGCCATAGACGGCCCCGGAACTCGTGAGCAGAAAGTTTTCCGTGCCCATCCGTTCGGCAAAATCCAAGGCGCGGCGCGTGCCGATCAGGGAAGTTTCCAGCACCTTGGTTGGATCGTGGCGGTTGGCGGACTCGGTGGTTTCCGAAGCGGCGTGGATGAAATGCGAGAACTGTTCCGGGGCCGACGAACCAAGTTGCGACGACACCAGATCAACATTCAGATCTTGCACGTCGCCTTTCACGAGTTGAATAAATTCGTCACCGGCAAGCCGGTCAGCGCGTCTGCGAAAACCCTCGGGATTGCGCGTCAGCACGACGGCTTGCGCGCCGAGCGAGAATCGGTGGTTGGCTTCCGCAAAACTTTCCAGGAGCCAGCGGCCAAAAAAACCCGTGCCGCCCGTGATGAAAATCGCCTGCCCGCGCAACCCTTCCCACAAGCCCTGCGTGTGATCCAGGATGTGATCCAGATCAGTGGCGAGCGACGAGCGTGGAAGCGTCGTTGTCATTAGGCGGCCATGCCAGCGACGGCCGGGCGGTTGACGGGGCTGCGGGTTTCACAAAAGTTGCGGATGGTGGCGGGGATGTAGTCGAGCATCTCATCGGAGAGGCCGGGGTAAACCCCGACGAAGATAGCTGACTTCATGATGCGATCCGCGCCGGACAAATCGCCAATGACACGGAAGGCGTCGGGATTCTGCCGCCGCAACGCGGTGAAGGCGGGCTGGCGAACCAGGTTTCCACCGAACAACATACGGCTGCCGATCTTGGCGGCGTCGAGATGCGCGGCGAATTCCTTGCGCGAGAACGGCGCGCCGGGTTTGACCAGCATCATGAAACCAAACCACGAGCAGTCCGCGCGATGCCCGCTGTCATCCCACGAAAAACCTTCTGGCGACCAATGGGTCGCGTGCGTGGGCAGCATGAAATCGAAAAATTCCTCCAGCCCGGCGAGACCGCTGCGGAGCGTTTCCCAGTTGCGGGTGCGGGCTTCGATGAAGGACGGGAGTTTCTTGAACTGCTCGCGGCCGATCGCGGCCTGGATGTCCAGCGGCTTCAAGTTGTAGCCGAAGTGCGAGTAAATATATTTGTGGTCGTAGCCTTCCGGCAGTTCGCCAAGTTTCCAACCCCAGCGCTTGTGGCAGGTGTTGTCCACGCCGCTGGCGCACCAGCAGTCGCGGCCCCAGTCGCGGAAACTTTCCACCAGCTTCCGCAGCCCGGCGATGTTCACCACGCTGACCGCGCCGCCTTCGCCGAGCGTGAGATGGTGCGGCGGATAAAATGATTGCGTGGACAAATCGCCGAAGGTGCCGGTCAGCTTGCCATCGTAGCGGCTGCCAAGCGCGTCGCAGTTATCCTCGATCAACCAGAGATTATTGCGACGGCAAAATTCCGTGATGGTCGCGAGGTCGAAGGGATTTCCCAAAGTGTGCGCCATCATCACGGCCTTGGTTTTGCCGGGGACGAAGGCGTCTTCCAACTGTTCTACCTTCGCGTTGAGGGTGGCTTCATCGTTGTCAATGAACACGGGCACCAAACCGTTTTGCAACAGCGGCGCGACGGTGGTCGGAAAACCGGCGGCCACGGTGATGACTTCATCGCCACGACGAAGCTGACGTTCGCCCAGGGTCGGACTGGTCAGCGCGGCGATGGCGAGCAGGTTGGCGGAGGAACCGGAGTTGACGAGCGTGGTGGATTTGACGCCGAGATAGTGCGCGAACTCGCGCTCGAACGCGTCGCCTTCCTTGCCCAGCGTGAGCCAGAAATCCAGCGTGGAACTCACGGCGGCTTCCACTTCGTTCTCATCAAACACCCGGCCTGCGTAGGGAACGGTGGTTTCGCCGGGAACGAACGGCGTGGTTTCCGCTCGCTGGACATCGTTGCCGGGACGATTGGACTGGTGGGCGAGCTTCGCGTATTCGCGAGTCAGGCGGAGAATTTCGGCTTTGAGTTGGGTGGTCGTGTCCATGACGTTGAAATCCTTGGGTCAAACAGCGCAGGCTTTGAGCTCTTCCTCGCGCCGCAAGATTTCCTCGGGCGAGATTTCCGTTTCCATCGCCCAGAGCAGTTGTTTCTTTTGCGCGTGCGTGCAAAACGCCTCGATTTGCGCGCGGGTGAAAACATTGACCTGGCCGGCGTCGGTGATTTTGCGGGCCATGCGATACCAGTTGGCGGTCTGCTCGACGGCGTCGGCGAACTGCCAGACCGGCGACCACTTCAGCAGCAGGCGCGCTTTGTCGGCGCAGAGCTGCAGCAGGTGGGCTTCGTGAACGGCCACGGGATTGCGCTTGTCTTCCCAGCGACCGGGCAGGTGCTTGAGAAATTCCTCGACGAGTTCAGCGACGGAGCGATCGGCTTCCGGGCCGGGACCGAAGTTGAAAGCCGAACACGCCTCGGGATTTTTCAAATGCTTCTTGCCGTAACCTGCCAGCACCGCCGCAAGCCAGAGATAACCACTGAGCGGTTCGAGCACATGTTGCCACGGACGCGTGGCTTCAGGGTTACGCACTTCGATGACCAGGTTGTTGTTCAGTTTGCGGATGCAGTCGGGCACGATCCGATCCATCGCCCAATCACCGCCGCCGATGACATTGCCGGCGCGGGCGCTGGCGATGCGGACGGGATGTTTCTCAAAGAACGAACGGCGGTAGGCTTGGATGACAATTTCTGCCGCCGCCTTGCTGGAGCTGTAAGGATCAAAGCCGCCGAGTGGATCCTCCTCGCGGTAGCCGTAAACCCACTCGCGGTTTTCGTAGCACTTGTCGGTGGTGACAAACACGGCGGCGCAGGGATTTTTCAAGGCCCGCAACGCTTCGAGGAGGTGAACCGTGCCCTGCACGTTGGTGGAAAATGTTTCGACGGGATGGGCGTAAGCCTCGCGCACGAGCGGCTGGGCGGCGAGGTGGAAAACGAAATCAGGCTGCGTCAGCAACAGTGATTCGCGCACGGCCGCAAGATCGCGGATGTCGCCGATCTCATGTTCGATTTTGTCGGCGAGGCCAAGCTGGTCGAACATCGAGGGGTGGGTCGGCGGCGGCAGCGAGAAGCCGTGGACTTTGGCCCCGAGCGAGAGCAGCCATTCCGTGAGCCAGGTTCCCTTGAAACCGGTGTGACCGGAGACCCAGACGGTTTTGTTGGTGTAGGCGTTGGCGAACATAATTGCTTACCAGGTTTTCCAGGGCGCGTGGCCCGTGGTGTACATTTTGTCCAGCAGTTGCTGTTCCCGGTAAGTGTCCATGCACTGCCAGAAACCCTTGTGTTGATAGGCATGAACCTGACCTTCCGACGCGAGGCGTGTCAGTGGTTCCTGCTCCAGCACGGTTGAATCATCGGTCAAATATTCCCCGATGCGTTTGTTGAAAACGAAAAAGCCGCCGTTGATGAACTGGCTGTAATCCTTGGTCTTCTCCTTGAACGCCGCGACGCGCGTGCCGTCCACGACCACATCGCCAAAGCGCGCGGCCAGTTGCACGGCGGTCAGGGTGGCGAGCTGGCCGTGCTGTTTATGAAATTCGATGGAGGCGTTGATGTTGCTGTCCGTGACGCCGTCGCCGTACGTCGCGAGAAACGTGTCTGAGTCAATGTATGGCAGCACGCGCTTGATGCGGCCGCCGGTCATGGTTTCCGCGCCGGTGTCCACCATCGTCACGCTCCAGTCTTCCTCGTTGTGATTGGTGAGGAACTTGACCTTGGGCGTGGCGCCGAGATTGAACTGCACGTCGCTGGTGTTCCACTTGTAGTTTAGAAAATAATCTTTGATGACCTCGCCTTTGTAGCCTAGGCAGAGGATGAAATCCTTGTGGCCGTAGTGGGCGTAGGTTTTCATGATGTGCCAGAGGATCGGGCGGTTGCCCACCGGCACCATCGGCTTGGGACGGAACTCCGTCTCCTCGCGCAACCGCGTGCCCAGGCCACCGCAAAGAATGACTACTTTCATGGTTGGTGTTGAATTAATTCACGTCGTCGGAAAAAAGGAAGCGGGCGAGCCGAGGGATGTTTCAGCCCGCCCGTGGAAGGAGCCAGCGGTCTCGCCAATCAAGGCGACCGACGAAATTCGCTGGACATTGTTATTGCAGCAATTGCAACGCATTTTGGGGCAGTTGATTTGCCTGCGCGAGCATTGCGACGTTCGGCTGCGCTAAAAATTGTTTCCGCACGGACTGGAGCGCGGCCCGAGTGGCGTCCCCGTCCTGCAGGGGCGCGACGGTGGAAGCCATGTTCTGGGAAGTGATCAGCACCCGGTCGGCGAAGGCGGCGTCGGCATCTGCGGGAGCGGAGGACTTGGCCTGGGACGGCCGCGCGGTGGCGGCGTTGAGGAGGCTGCTGGCAATCGGTGGGTTGGCGTTGATGATCATGGTTTGCTGGTGACTTGAGTGTCGGTGGTGGCGAGCGGGTTTTTCACCGGCGCGCCGACGAAACGGGGCAGCCGCGGCAGGGGCGAGTTCTGGCGGGTGAGCGCCGCCTGGTTGCTGCGCTGGATTTCTTCATAGACTTCCTGGCGATGCACCGGCACGTCGCTCGGGGCTTCGATGCCGATCTTCACCACATCGCCCTCGACGCGCACGATCTTGACGGTGATACGGCCGTCAATCACGAGACATTCGCCGGATTTGCGTGAGAGAATGAGCATGGCGTCGGTGCGGGTTAGGCGTTGGTTTCTCCGACGGCCAGCGGGTGCTGGATGGAATACATGTTGGCGTTGGCCAGCACGACCTGTTTGCCGATCATGGTGCGGCGGTTGAAAATCACCGGGCCTTTGAGATTCACCGTGGCCTGCTTCTGATTGTGAACGGTGACGATGTTGAACAAAATCGCGTCGTGCGGATCTTGCAGTCCGAGAAATTCCACATCCGGCTGCGGGATGTCCGGCTGGTAATCCGGCAACACGAGAAAGGGATCAATGACCACGAACGCCAGCGCGGCGTTGTCCTTCACCTGCAACCATTGAAACGGCTCCTCGCTCGCGTTGGCGATGAGCAGATAGTCTTTGATGCGCTCGAAGCCCAGCAGGCCCATCGGCAACCGGGCTTCGGTCACGACGGGTGCGGCCAGGATTTCTGTTTCAAATGTGCTGACGCTATTCATGTCGGTGGACGTTTAGCAGCGGCCATGCCACGGGCCGGGCGGGATTTGCCGATGGCGCAAAACCACTGTAAACAAAGGGGACAATGCGGCAGCGACTTTGAAAAGGGGGAAGGCGTGCTCCTGACCCGGCAAAAAAGTATGCGTGCTAGGAGTTTTTTTCCGGGTGCCGACAGAGGTTAAATCCACATGCGAAAATCGGAAGTCAGGTAGGGCGGCTGCTCATGACCGATGCCAGGCAGAGAAAAAGGGGGGCACCGCTCCTGCCCAGATCGGCGCTCCTGATCCGCTGCTAGCCAGTCGTCAAAGGCCGCGTCGCCCGCGTGAAAACCGCGACCATCCCCCAAAGGATCACGAACGCCCCCAGCGCCAGCGCACCCCGTTGCGGCCAGCTTACCGTCTTCGTGCTGGCGGCGAGCAGTTGGATCGTCATCGGTTTGGCCGACTCCGTTTGCAGCACCTGTGTAAAGGCGAAGTAAGCTCCCCG
>JANYDP010000273.1 GCA_025363535.1 Verrucomicrobiota bacterium
CAGTAATCAATCATCTCCTGCCGACCGGGAAATTCGCTGCGATAGCGTTCGTCACGCCACGGGGCGATGACCTGTAAATCCGGCGCGAGCGCGGCGGCGGTGAGTTCGAAACGGACTTGGTCGTTGCCCTTGCCCGTCGCACCGTGCGCGATGGCGTCGGCTTTTTCTTTGCGGGCGATTTCCACCATGCGCTTGGCGATGAGCGGGCGTGCGATGCTCGTGCCTAGAAAGTATTGGCCCTCGTAAATCGCCCCGGCGCGGAGCATCGGATAGATGAAGTCCTTGGCGAATTCTTCCTGCAAGTTATAAATGTAAATCTTGGACGCGCCAGTGTTGATGGCTTTCTTTTCGAGGCCGTCGAGTTCTTCTTCCTGTCCGATGTCGGCGCAGAAGCCGATCATCTCGGCGTTGTATTTTTCCTTGATCCAGGACATCAGCACCGAGGTGTCGAGTCCGCCCGAGTAAGCGAGAACAATTTTCATGCGGGCAGATTAAAGCGGCAAAACGGCGGCTACGCAAAGCGGAAATGAACGGAGCGCAGGTTTGTGACCCGCAGCCGGTAGGGCGAGGCTACTGACGAGTCGACTCGCGCGGCCGCTCACCTCACCAATGATGAAGTTGCTGCGGCTCATAGAGCCGCGCTCCTAACGATACAGCGAGAAGCCGAGGCGGAACACGTCGGAGCGTTGGTTGTAGCGAAGTAGGCTTTCGCCGTAGCCGGTGAAGTATTGCACCTGAAGGTAAAGGCTGAAGCTGCCGACGATTTTCATCATCGGATAAGTGAGATCAAATTGCGCGCTGGAGTTGTTGCCGTTGTGCCCCATGCGACCGAGCGCCGAGAGTTGCAGTCCGCGACGCCAGCCGATGACCGCGCGCAAATCAAAATAGCCGCGGTATTCATCCAGATCGGGATTGTCGCTGAGCCCACCGATATAACCCCACGCGCGGGGCTGGAGGGTGAGCTGAAAATTATCGTCGCGGCCGAAGACCAGGGTCGGTCGAAAAAAGATGATGTTCTGGCTGCGCGAATCCACGCCGCCTTTACCGTTCGACTCGTGCTGTGCGCCGCCTTGCAAGTCGAGCCGGAACCAATCCACATCCTCGCGGCCCACGACGCGATCCCACGAGTAGATAAATGCGGGTTTGTAGCTGGAATCGAAGAATGGCGTGGACCGAGCACTCAAGTCCCAAAGCGAAGTCTGGGTGTACGCGATGTTAAAACCTTTAAGCGCGGGAGCTTTTCGCGCGAGCCAGCCTATTTCATTCAGCAATTGGTATTTGAAGCTGATCTGAAATTTTGCATTCGGCGCTTCGTCGCCCGCAATGAAATACATCGGCTCATACGGAGAGATTTGTTGCATAAAAAATCGGCCCGGGTCAAACGGTTTGCCGGCTTCCATGGGTTCGGCGTCCTGCACCAGGCGATCGAGCTTGGATTTGTTTTTTGTCTGCGCCGTGCTGGCGACCCAGGGTGTTTCCACGTCCAGCAGGACTTTCCCAACGTTCAATCCGGTGA
Source organism: Verrucomicrobiota bacterium (assembly GCA_025363535.1). Classification (GTDB taxonomy): domain Bacteria; phylum Verrucomicrobiota; class Verrucomicrobiia; order Limisphaerales; family CAIQOK01; genus CAIQOK01. The sequence continues at coordinate 1,517 of JANYDP010000273.1, forward strand.
ACTCGACGATGACTTTTCCCGCGACGCTGGTTGGAATGGATAACAGGTACTCCCGACGCGCGAATGTACCGGAGGCAATCGTCACGCTGCTGGAGCCGCTGTTGGATTGTATCGTAAGCGTGTTGGTAAAAGTCCTGCCTTGGGCGATGATTTTTGCAGTGATGATGTCGGGAAAACTCCACGCAGCGGTCTGACTGGATGGGTTTAGGACGTTAAGCCAAAAACTTCCTGAACTTCCCGCAACGACGGAAGTGTTCGTAGTGTTTAATGACAAAACAACTTCTTGGGCGGGTGCGACGGCGGTTGCGGTAATCAGTGAGAGCAGCAGGAACACCCGTAGCGCAAAGGTGACGCATTGTCGCGAATCAAATATCATTACCGGACGCTAGCAACGCGTGATCTTAATCCCTAATCAATTCGAGAGCGGGAGTTTTCCAAGGCAAGGCGTGGCTTGCTTTTACTTGATAATCCGTCTCATCTTTTGCCGGTATGTCCGCCAACGCCAACATCGTCACCATCCGCGGCCTGTCGAAGATTTATCGCCAAGGCGAAATCAACGTTACTGCGCTCGACAACATCTCGCTCGACATCGCGGCGGGTGAATTCCTCGCGCTCATGGGGCCGAGCGGTTCAGGCAAGTCCACGCTGTTGCACATCATCGCGGGCATTGACCGGCCCACGAGCGGCGAATGTCGCGTGCAGGACATTGACGTCGCCAAACTGAATGAGTCGCAGCTCGCGGACTGGCGGAATCAAAATGTCGGCTTCGTGTTCCAGACGTTCAATCTCATCCCGGTGCTGACGGCCTTTGAGAATGTCGAACTGCCGCTGCTGCTCACGCGTCTGAGCCGGGCTGAACGGCGCCAGCAGGTTGAAACCGCGTTGGAAATTGTGGGCCTCGCCGACCGCGCGAAACATTTGCCGAAGCAACTTTCCGGTGGCCAGGAGCAACGTGTTGCCATCGCGCGCGCGCTCGTCACCGATCCGGCGCTGGTGGTGGCTGACGAGCCGACGGGCAATCTCGATTCTCATTCCGCGCAGGAAGTTCTTGGCGTGTTGCGCGCTCTAAGTCAAACGGCTGGCAAGACCGTGATCATGGTCACGCATGATCCGAAGGCGGCGGCGTTCGGCTCGCGGCAGATTCATCTGGAGAAGGGCGAGCTTTCCAAGTGAGATGAATCTGCCCACGTTCATCCTCAAGAATGCCCTGCGCAACAAGCGCCGCGCCACGCTTTCGGTTCTCAGCGTGGCCATGAGCTTGTTTCTGCTGGTCACCTTGCAGGTCGCCTTGCGCGAACTCACCAATCCCATCAACGACGAAAGCTCGAGCCTGCGCATCATCGTGCGCAACAAGGTTTCCCTCGCGCAGCCGCTGCCGGCGCGGCAGTTGCAGACCATCGAACGCATTCCGGGAGTCGCCGCCGTCACACCCTTCTCCTTCTTTGTCGGGCTTTACAAAGGCGATGAGAAGTTCACCAGTTTCGCGCAGTTCGCCGTGGATCCACAACGCACCCTGCCGCTGATCAACGACGCCAACGGGCTGACCAAGGAACAACTCGACGCCTGGATCGCCGACCGCACCACCTGCATCCTTGGCAAGATGACGGCCGATCGTTACGGCCTGAAGATGGGTGACCGGATGCAGTTCACCGGCCAGATTTATCCGTGCGATCTGGAGTTGAAAATTGTCGGCATCTATTCCGGCACGGCGGATGACCGCAACCTGATGTTCCACCAAAAGTATCTCGACGAGGCGTTGGGAAATCCCGGCACAGTGGGAACGTGGTGGGTGCTGGCGGCGTCCATCGCCGACGCCCCGCTCGTCACCGACCGCATCAACAAGGCCTTCGCCAATTCCAGCGCCGAGGTGCGCGCGGAATCGGAACGCGCCTTCGTGCTGGGCTTCGTTTCGATGTGGGCGAACATCAAGACGCTCATCGGCGGCATCAGCATCGTGGTGGTGTTCGCGTTGATCCTCGTCACCGTCAGCACCATGAGCATGGCCATTCGCGAACGCTTCCGCGAACTCGCCATTTTGAAAGCGATCGGTTTTCGGCGGCGCGATTTGTTCGTGCTGATTCTCGCCGAGAGCTTCGGCCTGGCGATGTTTGGTGCCATCGTCGGCGCGGGCGGGGCGTGGGTGCTTTATCATCAGCTCGACATCCAGAAAATGACGAACGGCATGTTCATCATGTTTGAAGTCACGCCGCAGATGATGGGGCTGGCGTTCGCGGTGGCGGCGGCGCTGGGCCTGCTGTCGGCGGTGCTGCCGATGATCAATGTCGCGCGTACCAGCGTGGTGCAGGGACTCAAAACCCTCGACTAACATGGCGCTACCGCTCAATTACAGCTTCCGCAATGCGCTCGTCCGCTGGCGTTCGACCATCGCGACGGTGCTGGGCATCGCGCTCGTCGTTTTCGTTTTCGTGCTGCTGCAATCGCTCGCGGCGGGAATCGAGAAAAGCAGCGGCAACACCGGCGACCCGCGCAACATTCTGGTCGTGCGCAAAGGCGCGACCGCTGAATCGGCGAGCCTCATTTCACGCCAGACGCTGACGGACCTCCGTTACTTCGAGGAGATCGCGCGCAACGAAAAAGATGAGCCGATTATTTCCGCCGACGTGCTGGTGCTGGCGAATCTGCCGCGCCGCAACAATGCCGGCGAAGCCAACGTGCTGCTGCGCGGTGTCATGCCGCGCGGAATGGAACTGCGTCCGCAGGTGAAGCTCACGGCCGGGCGCTGGTTCGAGCCGGGCAAGCGCGAGATCGTGGTTTCAGCCAAGCTAGCCAAGCGTTTTGCGAACTTTGACATCGGCGATTCTTTCAAGACCGGCAGCGCGACCTTCACGGTCGTCGGCTGGCTCGAAGGCGGCGGCAGTGCGTTCGATTCCGAATGCTGGCTAGACGCGGATGAATGCCGTTCGACGTTTGAGCGCGACCTGTATTCCAGTTTTCTCATCCGGCCCAGGGACGAAGCGACGGCGGAAAAATTAATCGCGCGCATCGAGGCGGACCGGCGTTTCAAGCTCAAGGCGGAAAAGGAAGTGGAGTATTACCGCAAGCAGACGATGACCGCCGCGCCGATCAAATGGCTCGGCAGCTTCCTGGCGGTGATGATGTCCGTCGGCGCAGTATTCGCCGCGATGAACACGATGTATGCGGCGGTCGGCGCACGCACGCGCGAGATCGGGACGTTGCGTGTCCTGGGATTTCGCCGTCGCGCAATCGTCACGGCGCTGCTGCTGGAAGGTGGTTTGCTCGCGCTGGCGGGCGGCGTATTAGGTTGTGCGATTGCTTTTTATTGGAACGGCTATACGACGGCGACGATGGGTATGGAGACGTTCAGCGAGATCGTGTTTGAGTTTCGCGTCACGCCGCAGCTCGTGACGGAGGGACTCATCTTCGCGGTGGTTGTGGGATTGATCGGAACTTTGTTTCCGGCCATTCGCGCGTCGCGATTGCCGGTGATCGCGGCCCTAAAGTCAATCTGAGCGGCAAGGGTTGGCGCACGGAAAGACTTTTGCTAACCTGCGCCAGCCCAAAGAACATTTCATGAACGCAGACAAATTAAAATCATTGCAGATCGAACGTGGACAAAAGCAACGTCCGACGGGCGTCATTTGGACCATCGTCATCGTGGTGATCGTGGTCACGCTGGGGGCGGTGTATCTGGCGCGGCCCAAAGGCGGAACGGAGACGCGTACCGTGAAGGCCGGCGCGAAGGCGGAGACCATTGCCACGCCGACCGTTGCCGACAATCTTGCGGTGGCGGCGAGCACCAATGCGGCACCCGTCTCGGCCAAGGATTCCGTGCTGACCGTCAGCGGCTATATCATCAACCGTGAGCGCATTGAACTCAGCCCGCGTTTCATGGGCGTGGTGACTTGGATCGGCGTGAAGAAGGGCGACGCGGTCACGAACGGCCAGGTGGTGGTGCTGTTGGATGACACGGAGTTTAAAGCGCGTCTGCGCCAGGCGGACGGTGCGGTGGCGAACGCGCAGGCGGCGGTTAGCAAAGCGGAACTGGATTTGGAGCGCGTGAACCAGTTGGCGAAAACGGACATCGCCTCGAAAGAAGCGCAGGACAACGCCCGTCTCGCGCTGGATGCCTCGCAGGCGGCGCTCAAGGAGTCCGAAGGCGCACGCTCGGTAGCGCAAACCTACTTGGACTGGTGCGTCATCCGCTCGCCCATCAACGGTGTGGTGTTGGAAAAATTGGTGAACCCGAATGAACTCGTCACTCCGCAGAGCTTCGGCGGTTTGCGCGGGCCCAGCACGGCGTTGATGGCGGTGGCTGATCCGCAGGATTTGCAGGTGGAGATTGATTTGAACGAGGCCGACCTCTCGAAGATTTCGCTGAAACAAAAATGCCGCGTTAGTCCCGAGGCTTACCCTGACAAAGTTTATGATGGCTACGTGGTGGAGATCGCGCCCGAGGCCAACCGCGCCAAAGGCACGCTGCAAATCAAGGTGCAGATCCAAAACCCGGACAAGTTCCTTACGCCGGAACTGAGCGCGAAGGTGGAGTTTTTGAAATAGCGGCGGTGTCTGTTCCTCCGTGACGGTTGAAAATTCGCTGTCGTTTCGGCCGTGATCCGCTATTTTGCGACCTGGATAATCCGCCAATCGCATGAGCAAATTACTTTTGATTGATGACGAAGAAGACGTGCAATACTCGTTCCGGAGAATTTTTGATTCGCCGGAGATCGAACTAGCCGCGGCTTCCAGCGGCGAAGACGGTCTGAAGCTGATCCCCAAATTCAAACCCGACCTGGTCATCATGGACATCCGCATGGGCGGCATGACCGGCCTCGAAACGCTGCGGCACATCCGCAAAATTGACTCCAAGCTGCTGGTCATCCTGATGACCGCGTACGGCACGACGCAGGCGACCATCGAGGCGATGAAGC
>JANYDP010000297.1 GCA_025363535.1 Verrucomicrobiota bacterium
AGTAGAATTTTCGTTTCGCCAAAGCACGTTTGGGCCCCAAATGTAGATTTCTGTCTGATCGATGCTCTAGCGAACGTAGAAGGCGTGGGCGTAGAAGCTGTTGAAATTATTCTGGTTTGTCCAGCCACCCACATCGCAGCCGTCGCCATAACCCCAATAATGTCGGCCCATTTGGTGGTCATGCCCCTGGCAATCGGCGCCCAAACCGCCGCCGGTGTAGTCGGTGTTGAGGTCTTCGGCGATGGTGATGGTGTTGGCACCGCTGTCAACCACCGCACCACCCGCCAGCACGTAAGCAACAGTCACCTGAGACAGAAAGTTGTTCGAAGCGCCGGCCGCGGCCCCAGCCGCCGAACCTGTGTCCGGCACAGTAAGGCCGATGGCGTTGTTCGTGGGAGGTTGGTTAAATGAAAGACGATGATACGGCGCGGTGGTCAGAAAGGCAGCGGGCGTGCCGTTGGTGAAGAAGCCGGATTCAAAGTTGTAGTTATTAAGAACCTGCGCACCGCTCAATACACCGTCATGCACGCGGACTTTACCCACCACCCCGGCAGCGTCAAAACCACCGGCGGCGATGATTGCCCCGCCATGCTGGCCGCCGATCAGGATGTTGAAGGAAGCACTCACGTTTGGAACCGCGCCCTGAATTTCAGCCTTGTCCAGCACGCCGTCCCGATAGAGACGCACGGTTCCGGCGTTGGTGCCAACGGCGGTCGCATCGTAAGTCCAAACCAAGTGATGCCACGCCCCGACCGAGGGTAATGTGGCCCAGCCATGATCCTATCCACCGCCTTGCCAACTGAACCCGCCAAACGCCGTGCTGCGCCCCCAGTTGTAACTCACATTTTGGGCGGTCGTGCGCTTGCCCCATGCCACCGGCCCGGTTTCGTTGTTGATCGTGGCCTTATACATCCACACTTCGACGGAGAAATCAGGGTTGGCCCCGGTCAATCCGGCGGGAGCCAACTGCGGGGTGCCGCCGGCCGCCGCTGTGGTGTAGTGGGTGAGATAAATCTGATTGCCGTCCAACATCGCCCCATGAGTGCCGTTGCCACCCAAGGCGATGATCTGGGGCGAAATCCCGGCGACACCCGTATTGGTGGCAATGAAAGCCCCATTCATGCTGCCATTGTTGGTAATGTAGGCGAACTGCCCCACAGGCTGGGCGGTTGCATCCACATCCACCAACAAAGTGCCGGCCGTTTGGATTTGGCCGAAGGTTATGGCGACAAAGCCTGCCGCCAAAAAGGCGCAGGCACTGATTTTAGCTAGGTTTTTCAAAGGGTGTTTTTACGCTGCGTGTGGGGAAACAATTAGGCCGCGCGGCGGTTCACTGGAGTTCGTGGTTGCTGGTTGGTGGTTACTGCTGAAATCAAAATCGCGGATGCTGGGCTGAAATAAAATGCAGATTGTCTCGGCTTATTATTGTCATTCTGTGGTATCGGCCCGTATTTCTGCCAAATGTAGAAATTTTTCCCATCGCAAATACTGGTGACATGGACTGGTGATACAGCAGGGCGACCGTGGTGGAATTGTTTTCTATTTCACCCGCCACTCCAAGATGCCGCCAGAGAAATCCTTTTGCAGTTGCACCTCAATCCGGAGCGCCGTCATTTCCATGGCAGAAAATTCCACGCGGTTCCAGCCATCCTTCTTCACTCCTAAATCCGCTGTCGCTTCCACGGGTTTCCACGCGTCGCCGGATTTGTAGAGCAGCCGGGCGGAAACCGGCACGCGGCATTGGCCGTGGCCCGTGTCGTCAAACCAATAGACATCCGCGCCGGAAATTTTCTTCGGCGCGGCGAAATCATACTGCACCCATTCCACCGAGCCGCGATGATCCCACCAAGTCATGCGCGGAATTTCTTCATCGCTGGAATTTTTTGGTTCGAGTCCATCGCACATCGCATCCACCGTGTCGCCGGAAAAACAATGCGACGCGCTGACTTTATAGATCGGTTTTTTCGGCAACGGCGCCGCTTTCCAAGGATGCCCGTCCGAGGAATCGCTCGCGGTCGGAAACGCCGCGATGCGCAAGCGCGCCGCGCCCATCGGGATTAAAATCACGTCCTGCTTCGGCTGCATCGTAAGCGCGGGGCTGGCCTGCAAAACAGCGGCGAGTCCGTGCTTGTCCAGCGTCCATTCGGGAATCTGCCGGGCCTGCGTGACGATTTGGATCGGCGCACTCTCCGGCGTGAACGGAAAATTATCTTTGGGCCACGCGAGTTTTTTTACAGCGAACGTTTTTTCCGTCACCGCGCCGTCGAACGCGAGCCCGAAATTCCATGCCGTTGTCGGCAAAATTTCAAACGACGGCCACTTCGACGGATCGGCGGTTTTTTGCCAAGACGAATCGCCAATCGCCGTGCGTGCGCTATCCTGCTTCACGAATTGCTCACCAATCTTGAGCGAAAACGTCAGCGGCCCGTAGTTCACGCTCACGCTGTTGTGATTGGCCGTCCACGTTTTCACCGCGACCTGCATGGGCAAATCGAGTGCCACCTGATCGTTATTTTTCCATTCACGTTCGAGGCGTAAATATTTTCCAGCGATAATTTCCGTGGAAATCTTTTTGCCGTTGATGGTCACGCCCGCCGTCTTGCACCAAGCGGGAATCCGCAAGTAGAGCGGAAACGTCACCGCTTTGTCCGCGTGAATCGTGAACAGAATTTTTTCCTCGAATGGATATTTCGTTTCCTCGGTGACACGAATTTTCGCGCCGTCGCCGACTTGCGCAGACACTTCATTCGCGGAATAAACGGCGGCACACAAGCCGTTGTCTGGCGTGGCGAGCCAGAGATGTTTCGTAAAATACGGCCAGCCCATGGAGTGATTATGCTGGCAGCAACGCGAGCTGAACGGATTCATCAGCAGAAACGGCCCGCCGTTTTGCAAACCGGGCGAATGATTTTCCGCATCGCTCAACACCATGTTTGGTGCGGTGAGATAGCGCAACGCCCGCATGTCCGGCAGCGTCGCGGCGGGATAAGAATTGAACGCGACTTCCTCGCATTGATCAGCCCAAAACGGATCGCCGCTGATCTGCAGAAGCAATTCATCCGACAACATCTGCTCGACCATGCCGCACGTCTCGACGGCCTGGTGCGGATCGGAAAATCCGGCGCGACAATTTTCATCGCCGCCAAACATCCCGCCGGGCACCTGGCCGTAACGCTTGCGCACTTCGTTGAAGTCGGCATAAGTGGCGGACAATTCCGCCGCGTTGTGCGTTTGCAAAAAGCGTTCCGCCGGTTC
>JANYDP010000302.1 GCA_025363535.1 Verrucomicrobiota bacterium
TCTGGCCCGCCTCAAACGCAAAACGCACAGCGACAGCAAATCAAAGGCAAACTTGGCGGCCAGCATCCTGCTCTTCCTCGTCCGCAAATGTGGCGGCGAACTCGTCCCCCAATCATAAACAATACCTATTTAGCAATCCCGAAAATCATAGGTGCCGCCAGCGATGGGGCCAGAAAAGGTAAAGGGGTTTCCCGTGCCGAAGGTCGTGGTGCCGTCATTGCTCAGGTCGTCCGCAATCAGGCCGATGGCCTTGGCTTGGGCGCGTGAAACCCACCAGACGCTTCCGCCCGCAGGATCCGCCACAGTCACTGAGCCGCCCGCGCCGATGGCGGTCGCGTCATCCGCCGATTTTGCATCCGCAACCACTTTGTTGCGCAGATTGACGTAGGTGGTTCCGTTCAAGAAAGTCTGACTCTGGCCGAACACGCTGGTCCCGGCCACGGCATCCACGGTGATGTTGACGTGGATGTTGTCATTGAAGTTAGCTGACAGAACATTTGCCGCGCTAGTCCAAGCAGCCTGCGCGGCGGCCGCGTTGGCACCGAAGTTGGCGTTGAAGTTGGCGGTGAAGGTTGGCGTGATGGTCAGCGCGGCAAAGGCCGAACTGCTCAAGCTCGCGATGCTGGCGACGGCTGCCATTTTCAAAAAGTGAGAGTTTCCAAGGAAGCGCGGAGAATTTGACTTTTTCATATCATGTTTTGGCTTGCTGATTGATTGATGGGCGACCTGCGGCCGAGTCTGCCTGAAATCGGGCTGGTTGTCCATAAAAAATTCTCCATGTCCGTACTATCCGGTAGCCAGCGGGAGGTAAGCTGCCGACGGGCGGTTCGGCGGTGCCGGTGGCGTGGGTTGTGCAACAAGCGAGTTCCCGGCGATGAGGCGCACCTGTTTCGGGGTGGCAGCCCGGGCGCTCCCAACTCCAAAAAAATCAGGCTCGCCAAGTTGCGCCGGTTTTCTGATGCTGTGGGTTCATTGGAATTATGTTTACTGGAACCTACACCGCCATCGTAACGCCGTTTAAGCACGGGAAAATTGACGAAGCCGCCCTCGCGCACCTGATTAAGAATCAAATCAAGGGCGGCGTGGACGGCATCGTGCCCGTCGGCACCACCGGCGAATCGCCCACGGTGGATTACAAAGAGCATATCGAGGTCATCGCGCTCTCGGTGAAATACGCGGCCGGCAAAATCAAGGTGCTCGCCGGCACCGGCGGCAACGCCACCAGCGAGGCGATCTATCTCACGCAAGAGGCGGAGAAGGCCGGCGCGGACGGCACGCTGCAAGTCGCGCCGTATTACAACAAGCCCACGCAGGAAGGTTTGTTCCAGCATTTTCACGCCATCGCCCGCGCCACCAAATTGCCCATCGTGCTGTACAGCATTCCGGGCCGTTGCGGCGTCGAAATTGCGGTGGACACGGTGGACCGCCTCGCGCACGACAGCGTGAACATTGTCGGCATCAAGGAGGCGGGCGGCAACGCGGATCGCGTCAGCCAGTTGCGCGCAACGCTCGGGGCGCGGTTCAACATTCTCAGCGGCGACGATTCCCTCACGCTGCCATTCATGTCGGTCGGCGCGGACGGTGTCATCAGCGTGGCGTCGAACATCATCCCGCGCGAGGTGGCGCACATGGTGAAGGCTTATGCGCTGGGCAAACATTCCGTGGCGCTCAAGCTGCACCAGAAATTTTATCCGATTTTCAAAGACCTGTTCATCGAAACCAATCCGACCCCGGTGAAAGCCGCGCTCGCGATGATGGGTGTGTGCGAAGAAGAATACCGGCTGCCGCTCGTCAAGATGAGCGCCAAGAACAAGGCGACGCTGCGGGAGACGTTGATTGGCTGCGGCGTGCTAAAATAAAAAACCTATGTGCTGCTTCTCCGGTCCAGTGAAGTCGGTCTCCGCGACGAACATTTTTGCGCGGATGGAATCGGGCGAGCGACAGTTGCTGGTTTATCGGATGAGCTTGGAAACCGACAAGGCCGTCGCGATGGTGCTGCCTCTGCCTGTCGCCAAAGGCTCGACTGAAAAAGCGCTGCGCTTCATCAATCTGCAAAAGTATCCGAATTTTTTTGACGACTTGGAGGTTGGCTTTCCTGCGCCGGTATCTCACTCGGCTAATAATGACGGCCCTATGACAGCATCCAAAGGCTTCAATGAAACCCTGACCGTCTATCACGTCGGAGATTTCGAGGCGTCGTTCGTCCCGAGCGTGAAAGACTTTGACCGGTTGGACAAACAGTTTCGTCTGCCACCGACGGCATTCAAGAAGTTGCCGGGCTACAAAAATTTCGGTTTCGCCGTCTTCAAACTGAAGGCGGGCGCGCAGCACGTTCATCCAATGGCGTTTGAATTCCGCACCGACCTGCCGACGCGGCTGTTTTTTCCGACCGTTCACATTCACGACGGCCAGGTCCATGCCGAAGCGGAATTTGACCACAAGCTTTACTGCCAACCCTCCGAGGTGCTGCAATTGAAAATGGCCGACTGGGAGGAGTCTCCGAGCCTTGCCAGTAAATTCATGGACGTGAAAAAGACCGGCGGCATCATCGTCGCTGAAGAACATTGCTACAAACATGAGCTGCGCGGCATGCTGCCGAACAGGGACACGTTCGCCGAAGCCCGCACTTAATTTATGACCCGCATCATCATCACCGGCTCGAAAGGCCGCATGGGCCAGGCGCTCATCAGTTGCGCCAAGAACATCTCTGAAGTGGAAGTCGTCGGCACGATTGACCAAGGCGACGACCTTCGCGCCAGCATTGAAAAATGCGACGTGGTGATTGACTTCAGTTTTCACAACGCCACGGCGGGCATCGCCGCACTGTGCGGGCAACACGAGAAGGCGCTCGTCATCGGCACGACCGGCCACAGTGACACGGAGACGTTTGAGATTCGCAAGTGCCTGGAAAAAATCCCGATCGTCTGGGCGTCGAACTATTCCACCGGGGTCAACACGCTGTTCTGGCTCACGCGCAAGGCGGCGGAAATCCTCGGCCCGGCCTTTGATCTGGAAGTCATCGAGATGCATCACCGCCTCAAGCGCGATGCGCCCAGCGGCACCGCCAAGACGCTCGCGGAAATCCTGGCGGAAGTGCGTCACCTCCATTTGAACGAGGCGGCGCGGCACGGACGCCACGGCATCGTCGGCGAACGCACGCCGGGCGAGATCGGCATACATTCCCTGCGCGGCGGCGACGTGGTGGGCGATCACACCGTTGTTTACGCGAATACCGGCGAGCGCCTCGAACTCACGCACAAGGCCTCCAGCCGCGACACCTTCGCCAACGGCGCGTTGCGCGCGGCGCAGTGGGTTGTGCAGCAGAAGCCCGGGCTTTACGACATGCAGGATGTGTTGGGCCTCAAATAAGTAGGAGCCGACGTGAGGAGGCTCTAAATGAATTCAGAATTCAGAATTCAGAATTCAGAATTGGCCTTCGTCGCCCTCGGCTCCAATCTCGGCAACTCGCGAGAAATTCTCACCCGTGCGATGGCGCGCTTGCAGGAATTTTCCGATGTGTGCTTGCTCAAATCCTTGCTAATCGAAACCACGCCCGTGGATTGTCCGCCCGGCTCGCCGATGTTTTTGAATGCCGTTGTCGGACTGAAACCTTACGTCGGCGAAACCCCGGAATCCTTGCTCTTCAAACTTCAGGCGCTGGAAAAGGAATGTGGCCGCCAGCCGAAGAAAGTTCTCAACGAAGCGCGCCCGCTGGATTTGGATTTGATCGTGTTTGGTGAGGAAACCCGTGCGACCCCGGCCTTCACGCTGCCTCATCCGCGGGCGCATCTGCGCAGGTTTGTTTTGCAGCCGCTGGCGGAGATCGCGCCGGGTTTGATTCTGCCCGGTCAGGCCGAAACCGTGGCCCAACTGCTCGCTGCCCTGCGAGACTGAAACGCATTTGCGCGGTTTCGCGCCGGTGGCTACGCTTGTCGTGCATGAATCTGCCGCCGCTCATCCTGGCTTCCG
>JANYDP010000318.1 GCA_025363535.1 Verrucomicrobiota bacterium
GAAACGGTGTGTTTTGGGGCATCCAGAAGTTTAGCAACCCACCAAATTTGTACAATTCCAATCTGCAATTGACGCCAACTATTTTCATCGCCCCTGCCTTAACTAAGCGCCATTCGGGTCAGTTCTTGGTTTTGACAACTCTTGCTGTTCACTTCGTGCTTTCCCACTTCGTCTTGCTGACTTTCAGTTTGGGATGCGAAACGAACAGGTGCCAGACGACGGCTTGAAACGCTTCCGAGTGCGGCGTGACATGATCGGGATTCACCGTCGGCACAATGACGCAGGCGTTCGCCGACTTCGCGGTGAACCCGCCGTCGCGACCGACGATGCCGACGACCGACGCGCCGACTTGTTTGGCGAGCTGGATTGCGCTGACGAGATTCGGGCTGACATTTTTTTCGAGGTTGCCACCACCGACGGAAAAAATCAGCAAGCCGTCCTTCGCACCGAGGCGGCTGCCTTTGAGCCATTCGGAAAAGATCGAAGGCCAGCCGTCGTCGTTCGTGCGCGCGGTGAGTTCGGAGACATTATCCGTCGGCGCGTAGGCCTCGAAGCCGCAGATTTTGCGAAAGTCGTTCACCGCATGGCCCGCGTTGCCCGCGCTGCCGCCGACACCGAGGATGAACAAACGTCCGCCGCGTTCGCGGATGGCGGCGAGTTCATCGGCGCATTTTTCAATCGCGTCAACGTTCAGTTGAGCCGTGACCTGTTGGACTTCCGAAAGGAATTGTTGGGTAAAACTCATAAATTTTTGTCGCGATAAAATGTCAGGCGCACGGAACGGTGTAAAGCCCGCAACAGTGAAGCGCTGGTCTCCGAAACCTACCGCTCCGATGCCAGCAACGCTTCCAATTCCGCGATCCCCGCGTGCGAGCCGATTTCGTAAAAGCGCTCCGGCACTTCAAAGCCCGCGAGATCCTTTTGGGCGACGAGTTGCTTCATCACGTCGGCAAGGTCGAACGCGATTCCTTCGGGTCGCTCTTGAAACACCGATGCGCGAAACACGCTAAGGCCATAGTCAATGTGCCGCATCTCCGGCAGGCGAACTTTCTTGTCGTAGATCGCGATCTGCCCGTCGCGAAAGACCACGTTGCTCGTGTCGTAAAGCCCTTCGTTGCGATACACCGTCATCAAGCCGTGCCGGCCGCTCTGTTCAAAAAAATCCGCGATGGGCGCGAACGGCGTGATCAGATACGAATCGCCGTACAAGACGAAAAACTTCTCACCGAGTTTCGGCAACGCCTGGCGCAACGCACCACCCGTGCCCAGCAGTTTTGGACCATCGAAGGAATATTGAAGCTCGACCCCGTGCTGACCTCCGTCGCCAAATTCTTGCTCCACCATTTCGCCGAGATGCCCGAGGCACAGCACGACGCGGCGGATGCCCTGCCCGCGTAGCAATTCAAGTTGGTGCGTGAGAAACGGCTTGCCCGCGACGGGCAGCAAAACCTTAGGCACCTTTTCGGTCAGCGGCCGCAGCCGCGTGGCGAGACCGCCGGCAAGGATGGCGACGGGGATTTGGGAAAGTGAAACGCTCATGGAATTTCTAAAATCAAGCCAACCGTTCGCACCAATAATTTGGCCGACGCTTGGCGTGCATCACCGCCACGATCCACACGCGATCCGGCTCATTCAGATAAATCACCGAGTATGGAAACTGGCGCGACAGCGCCCGGCGGGCGGGTGCGCTGAATTGAAAAAAACGGTCGGGTTGGCGGCGGACTTGGATGATGAGCCTTTCAATTTCGTCAAAAAAACGGACGCCCAAACTGGAGTCAATGGCTGCGTAGTATTGGGCGGCCTGCACATATTCGCCTTCCGCGTCGGGATGAAAGGCGTAAGGTTTCACCGCCCGACAATTTTACGGACACGGGCTGATACTTCTTCACCGGGGATACCCTGCACCTTGCCGGACTGGATTTCCTCAACGCGCCGGGCAGTTTCCGCCTGCCAGACTGCTTCGACCTGCGGCTCGCAAGCGTGAAGGTCGCCGTTTAACCGTTCCACCAGTTCGCCGACTTTTTCGGGCGGCCACTGACGGGTTTCCTCAATGATTTGATCCAAGGTTATTGGCATGGGAAAAGTCTCGCGCACAAGGCTAATTTTGACAAGGGGCAAGGTGCGACCGCAGTTTTGCCTTGGCCTGCTGCCAATCCAGCGCGGTTTCCTCGCCACGCGCACGGCGTTCAGCCGTTTCCCGCAGGGCATCTGCGTGGCACGCCGACGATTCCAGATCCGCTTCGTCCCGGCCCAATTCCGCCCACAGCATTTCCATGAGCTTCAATTTTTCCTGCCGAGGCAACTGCTGAATTTCAAGCGAACTCATGTCGGAAGATGACACCCGCAGTTTTCGGCTGCAAGGGCGAAGCCGCTAGCTGCGAGGATGGCGACGGGAATTGGGGAAAGTGGAAGGCACATTGGATTTTGAATTAGGTTGTTTCAGTCACTTGATGTCATGCCAATCTATGGGATACCAAGTGTATTTTTGCCGAACATCACCATCTCCATCGAAACCCCATGCTTTCACAGCCTCCCAATGAACAATGAAAAATTTCCGGCGTGTTTCCTCATCTTGGGGAGTCACGACAAGTAAATACTTCGCATTTTCTGACGGAACATTCTTGCCGCTGTAATGTATTTCAATATCGGCAACGTAAACTTTAGTTGCGCCGGCGACGTAAAAAGCGTTCGCGAACTTTAGAACCTTCTTTTTGTCCTCGCCTAGAATTGTATGCAGCGAAGACTTGAGCCATGCCCTAGCCTCGGCCTTTTTCGATTCTTTGAAATCCCTTTCTTCGTCACCGTAAACTTTGGCCAAATACTGCCGATTGCTAGCATTGCCGCAAATTTTTCCCAAGACTCCATCCTCATTATTCCATACGCCATCTGACAAAAACGAGCCTTCGTTGCAACAGATTCCGGCCAAAAGATTCGTCCCTTGATAAAATAACAGCTTCCAACCCCACTCCCAATCCGGGTGTTCTTGGTTGCCACAAACTTTGGCTGAAGACACAGCGTGAATAACTTTTGGAACATCATTACTTGTAACCGTGACTACGAATGGTGGTTGGCCAAACATGGTATCTGTCCAATTTGAAACGATAATGCAGTCTGCTAGCGCAATCCGCTCTGACAGTATCAACAGCGGCTTTGGAATTGAGATGCTAGCTATTGTCTCGTTAGTGTCGGCGAATGCACAAAATTGAAATCCCAGCATCGAAGCTGTGACGAACATTAAATTGCAAATTCGCAGAGACATGGATTTTTATTTGCTCAACACGCACCGTTGAAATCGCTCACGACGTGATCAGCTTGGTGCCTTCAAAATCAAACTTGAAGCGCACCTCTTTGAGTCCGGCCGTCCGCATCGCGCGACGCAGCTTGACCTTGTCATCCGCATAAAACATCAGGAAGCCGCCGCCGCCCGCGCCGATGAGTTTGCCGCCGAGTGCGCCGCTGGTCATGGCGAGATCGTACCACTCGTTGATCTTTGGATTGCTCATGCCGCCGCTGCGCTCTTTCTTGCGCTGCCAATGCACGTCCATCAGGCGCGCGAACTCTTCAAGGTTGCCGCTCTCCAAGGCCGCCTGGCTTTTGTAGCCGAGTTCCTTGACGAAGTGCAGATTGTCAATCATCGAGGTATCCGCCGCTTTGCTCTTGCTGTCCTGCTCTTGCAAAATCTTGGAGGCCGAACGTGAATAGCCCGTGAAGAACAGCAGCAGGTTGTCTTCGAGGTTGCAGAGCGTCTCCTCGGAATTTTTCAACGGCCACGCCTCGACTTTGCCGCCGGGCAGAAACTTGAAGCACGTCAGCCCGCCGAACGCCGCGATGTATTGATCCTGTTTGCCGATGGGTTCGTGGAGACGGTTCAATTCGATGTCGCAGGCCTGCTCGGCCAGCTCCGCCGGATGCACGAGATTTTTTTTGTAGGCGTGCAACGCCTTCAGCAATGCGGTGGTGAAACTGCCGGACGAACCAAGCCCCGTGCCCGCCGGGATGTCCGCCATGGAAGTCAGCTCCAGCGATTTGCCGTCCATGCCGAGCAGTCCGAACGCCTCGCGGATGATCGGGTGCTCCAGTTGCGCGGCAGTGTCCACGCGTTCGAGCTTTGAGTATTTGACGATCAGGTCGGGTGTGAAATTTTCGTGCAGCGTGATGTAAACGTACTTGGTGATCGCGGCGGCGATCAAAAAGCCGGTGTGCTGCTCGTAGTACGACGGCAAATCCGTGCCGCCGCCGCCGAGGCTGATGCGAAGTGGGGAACGCGCAATGATCATAGGAAAAAGCGGAAAGCGGAAAGCGGAAAGCGGAAACTTTTCGCGGGTGAATTCGTTGAAGGTTTTATCATTTGATTTTTGCTTTGCGGCCAATGGTAATCAAAATCGCCAGCAACTGACCAGCCTCGTTCAGCAATTCGGCGATTTGCTTTTCAGCCCCTGACTTTGTGTCCCGGCAAATCTCCGGCCAATACAGAGTTTCTGCGGCTTCTTTTTCCGCAACACCAGTCTTATGGACAAAATCATTCCTGGACTCAGCACGATTTGCCTCGCGATAATTCGCTCCGATCGAAGTTCCTGCACGCAACAACTGCCTGCCGATAATTTGGCCTTCGGAAGTTTTTGGAAAAGCCGCAACAGTTTTCACCACCTGCACCGCAAATTTTTTTGTGCGCTCTTCCAATTCCGTTTTCATGCGTGTTGTGGCAAGGCTTGTCAGTTTCCGCTTTCCGCTTTCCGCTTTCTGCCTTTCCCGTAAATCTTTTCCACCGCTTGCAACACCGCCTTCGCTTCTTTCAATCCGGGAACTGGCGTGCGGTTCAATTTGATGTCTTCAAAGAATTCCTGCATCTCGATCTTCCACGACTCATCGCCGCGCGGAAATTCCCAGATCGTCGTCTCGGGCGGGCCCATTTGCGGAAGCATCTTGTAATAGGTCAACCGCTCGATGCCGTAACTGCCGCCGAGTCCTTCCCAGTGCAGCTTGCCGTCGCGACCGTAGATTTCGAGGCTGAACAAATTTTTCCATTCGCTGCAACTGGCGTGCAGCCACGCGGTGTTCCCCGCTTTGTTACGCAGACTGAGAAAGGCGTTGTCGTCCACCGGCATTTTCCAGAAGGAGGTCGTGGCGTGACCTTCTACTTTGGTGAACTCACCAAGAAAAATTCCCGCGAGATCAATCAGGTGAACGCCCTGGTCAATCAATTCGCCGCCGCCGGAAAGTTTCGGGTTCGCGCGCCATTCCTTGTCGTAACCGATGCGTCCGCCATGCCCGTAACGTCCACGCACAAACATCATCGGCCCGAGCGCTCCACTTTGAAAAATCTCCAGCGCCTTCAAGCACGCCGGATGATAGCGGTGGTTGTAGCCCACGCGCACGAGCGCGCCGGTTTTCTTCGCGGCCACTTCGAGCTTTTTGATCTCAGCGACGTTGATGCCTGCCGGCTTTTCCACCAGGACGTGCTTGCCTGCTTTCACCGCCTGCAAAGCAATCGGCGCGAGCGAGGCGTTGAGCGTGGCAATCATCACGGCGGCCACGTTCGGCGAAGTGACGGCTTGCGTGACGGAATCCGTGGCAATGCAGCCGGGGCTTTGCGCGGCGAGTTTCTTGGCGCGGTCGAGTTGGAGATCACACGCCACAGTCACGCTGCCGGGCGGCAGATTGTTCAACCGTTTCTGGCCGATGAGGCCGCAGCCGATTATGGCGACACGAATGGGGTTGCTCATATCAAGACCATTTCTTTCCGCGATCTTCCGGCACAATGCGACGCAGAGTGTAGATGTCCGACGCGGCTAACTCGTCGCGATGTTGGCCGAGTGTGGGCCAAGGGTCCCACGATGCGCTCAACAAGCGACCACTGATGCCGTCGCTTTTCTCAGACAGAAGAAATTCAACAAGGCCGAGAACTTTGGCCAAAGTCGCGGCGTTGTCGCGCGGGAGTTTGGACGCCTGCTCGAATTCCTTTTTGCCCGCCGCAGTCGCACCGCTCGCCAGCACCTGCTCGGTCATCTTGGTGAAAATCGCACCGGGCGCAACCGCGTTGATGTCGAGCGGCTGGTTCTGCCATTCCGTTGCCAGCGTTTCCACGAGCCGCACGACGCCGGTTTTGGAAACCCCGTAGGCCGCGAAGTTCGGGCGCGGACTGGTGGAACCGCCGCCGGAAAAACAAATCACCTTGGCGCGTTGCGATGATTTTTGCAGCAGTGGGTAAAAAGCGCGGATGGAGAAAAAAGTGCCGTCGAGATTCACTGCCAGGGCGTGACGCCAGGCAGCGGGATCAATTCCCATCGCCGGACCGATGGGCTCTTGAACGCCCGCGCAGCAAATCAGTGCGTCCACGGATTTCCATTTTTGCGCGACCTGGCTGGCGGCAGCGGCCAGGTCGTTCCAATTGGAAACATCCGCACGCAACGCAAAACCTGCCTGCGCCGAACGCGCGAGGCGGCAGACGACGTGGCCCCGGGCTTCAAGCGTGTCCGCCAGATATTTTCCGATGCCAGTGCTGCTGCCTGTGAGAACGATGTTCACTTGCGCTTCTCGTAAACCCACTGGTTCTGCCGCAGCCATTCGACGGTGCGCAGAATCCCCTGCTCGATGGTGAGCTTGGGCTTCCAGCCGGTGGCGCGGATTTTTTTCGTGTCGAGAAAGATGAACGGGTTGTCGCCGACCCAGCCTTTGTTGCCGCCGGTGTATTCGAGCGTGGGCTTCAGACCAAGCGCGTTGCAAAGAAAGCCAACCGAGTCGTTAACCTGGACAAATTCCTCCGTGCCGAGGTTGTAGGTTTGCACGCGATGCTTGGCGGTCTTGGCGGTGCCAAGCGTCATCACATGCAGCATGGCGTCGAGGCAATCTTGAATGTAGAGGTAGGATTTGCGCTGCTTGCCGTCGCCCAAAATTTTCAGATGCCCGGGATGGTCGAGCAACTGCTTGTAGAAATCAAAAACGTGACCGTGCGTGTAGCGCTCGCCGAGAATAGACACGAAGCGGAAGATGTAGCTCTCGAAACTAAAACCTTCGCAGTAGGAATGAATCATCCCCTCGCCCGCCACCTTGGACGCGGCGTAGAGCGAGGTCTGAATCGGAAACGAATAATCTTCCGGGGTCGGAATGGTGACGGCCTCGCCATACACCGAACCGCTGGATGCAAAGCCGATGACTTTCGTGCCGTTGGCGCGCATGGCTTCGAGGACGTTGAAGGTGGCGATGGTGTTCTGCTCAAGGTCGCGGCGCGGATGCTGGAGACCGAAACGCACGTCGGCATTGGCGGCAAGGTGAACGACGGCGTCGCAGCCTTTCATCGCGGCCGTCATCGCGTCGAGGTCTAGGTTGTCGCCGCGAATGAGTTTGAAGTTCGGATGCTTCCCGGCGGCCGCAAGAAATTCCGGCTGACCCGTCGAAAAATTATCCCAACCAACCACCGAGCGACCTTGCTGCAAAAGCAGGTCGGTCAAACTGCTGCCGATAAATCCGGCGGCTCCGGTTACAAAGATTTTTTCCATGAGCGGGGGTAGAGGTTAATTATTGAACCGTAGGTTCGCCAGTTATTTTGGGGTGCTGAACGGCCTGGTGAACACCGCCCCGGCACGCGGCGTTCACGCCGCTTCAATGTGCGCAGTCCGAGCGGTTCCGACTTTTCAAGGACTGCCCGACCACGAACGGTGAGGCGGGCTGAAGCCCGCGTTCCTTCGCGCCCTTGCCCGAACCTCAAAAATGACCCGCTCAAACCGCCTCCACCGGCTTGGCATCGGGCGGCAATCGCAAATCGTCCGTCGCGGAAGTGCGACTGGGGAGCCAATTGAGAATGCGTTGGATGGCGAGTTGCACGGCTTCATCCGAGCTGCGCGGCAGCGGAAAGCCGGCGGCGCGGAGCTTGGAGGAATCCATGCGCGACTGGGCGACATCGCCGGGCCAGCCTTGCGTGGATTCGCCGTAGTTGATCTGCGTCGGGCCGGGAAAATTCAACTGGCGGATCAGTTCGCTGGCGATGAAACGCACGCTGGTGGCACCGTCGGGAGCGAGATTAAACACGTCAAATTGTCCCGGAGGCAATGCACCGCAGCGCGTCTGGCCAAACCGCAACCCAGCTACGAGGTCGCGGACATAGACGTAGGGTTTCGCCTGATGACCGTTGCCCAACACCTTGAGTTGCGCGGAGTTTTTTGAAAGCTGCCGGAGAAAATCGTAAATGACGCCGTGCGTGGTCCGCTCGCCGGTGATGTTGCCGAAGCGGAAGATGATCGCGCTCAGTCCAAATGTGGAGCAGAAGGCGGAGATCAATCCTTCCGACGCAACCTTGCCCGCGCCGTAGAGACTCGTCGGCAAGGCCGGACCGAGTTTTTCGTGGGTGACGGTGGTGCCGACATCGCCATAGACGGTGCCAGAACTGGAGAAGACCAGGCGCGGCGTTTTGCTGCGGCGCATGGCTTCGAGGACGTTGTAGGTGACGATGGTTTCCTGTTCGAGATCAAGCCGGGTGTTGTCAATGCCCCAGCGCGCGTCGGGATTGGCCGCGAGATGAAACACCTGATCCACGCCTTGAAAATGCGGCACGATCTTTTCCAGCTCCAACAGTTCGACGGTGACAATCTTGAGCCGGGCGTCGTGTTCGTGATGGGCCAGGTGCTCGCGACGACCGGAGGAAAAATTGTCGAGCACGCGGACTTCCATCGTGGCGGCGTCCGCCAGCAACACGTCCAGCAGGTGCGAGCCGATGAAGCCCGCGCCACCGGTGACAAGATAGGTTGTGTTTTTGGTCACAGGTGGAATGAGTTGGTTACCTGAGGATCACGGCGGCTTGTTCACCGTTGCGGTTATAGCCGATGAACTCGCAGGAAAGTTTTGTTTTCGCCAGAAATTCCTGGAAGGCCTTGAACTCACCGTCCTCCCATTGCGGGTAGTTGAAAAATTCGTCGAACACAATCACCGTGCCGGGAACCAGCCGTGATTCCATCAGTTCAAAAATGGTTTTGCACGAAGAGTAGAGGTCGCAATCCACATGAAGGAAGCCGACCTTGCCCGGGTTTTCCTTCAGAAACTTCGGCAGCGTTTCGTTGAACCAGCCTTTGACGAGCGTGACGTTGGGACGGACTTTGGGCAGTTTGGGGATGAGGAAATCTCCCTTCTTCCAAGTGTCGCCCCACTCTTCGGCCAAGCCCTCGAAGGAGTCGAAGCCGAATAATTTCTGGTTCGTCAGCTTGGCCACATGGTTCAGCGACTCGGCTTTGAACACGCCGAACTCGCAGATGAGGCGGTCGCCCGAAACATCCGCCATCCCGAAGGCCCGGGTGAGCAGTTCCGGTTTGCATTTCACCGACGCCACATGCGGCATGTATTTTTCCACATACTCCATGGAGCTGATCAAGGCGCGATGCTGGCGGGCCTGGTAGATGGATTTTTCACCGAGCAACATCAGCCCGGAATCACGCATCAACCCGGCGCGGAGGGAATCCTGGATGCGGAACAAAACCCGGATGATCGGAAAGACCACCAGCTTGCCAATAATTTTTCTAAACATACGATTTCAACCGACGGTTCCCATTGGTTGCGCCGGACGCACCAGTCAGGGGTTAACGAAACGGTGGCAAGGCTAGAATTATTAATCGCTCTCGCACAAGGAATTTTCTCAGCGCAACACACCGCCAAACTTGCCACCCGCACGCTTTCCTGTTATCAACTGCGCCCGTGAAGCCGCCGGTTCGTCCAAAAAAAATCCCTGGCTTGCCGCGCGCTGTGAGTTTGAAACCGTCCCATTGAGCTATGGCTGAAATTGAGCAAAACCCGATGCAGCTCCGCCGCATCAAAGTGCAGGCGACCCGCGACGTCGCCTACGAATCGCCCGACCACCTCGTCCCGTGGGGCACGCGCCGCGACAACAGCCGCCACAAGCGTTTCAATCAAAAACTTTACCAGCTCTTCGGCGAAGATCGCCCGCCCTTGTGGGTCATGGACCTCGGCTGCTCGGGCGGCGGCTTTGTGAAGGACTGTCTCGACGATGGCTGCATGGCCGTGGGGCTGGAAGGCAGTGATTTTTCCAAACGCCTCAAGCGCGCGGAATGGCGGACGATTCCTGAACACCTGTTCACCGCCGATCTCACCGCGCCGTTTCAAGTGTCCGGCGAATTTTCCGCTGGCGAACGTCCGCTCAAGTTTGACGTGATCACCAACTGGGAAGTCATGGAACACATTCACGAACGCGATCTGCCGGCGGTGGTGGAGAACGTGAAAAAACATCTTCGCCCCGGCGGATTGTGGATCATGAGCGTGGCTTTGTGCGACGACTTTCACAACGGCGTCAACCTCCACCAGACGGTCAAACCGAAAACTTGGTGGGTCAACAAACTCGAAAGCCTCGGCGTAAAATGCGTAGATGCCTACGTGGACTATTTCAACACGCAATTCCTGCGCGGGCCGAAGGATACCTGCCGTCCGGGTTTTCATCTCGTCGCCACGCTCGATCCCCAGCAGGCACCGAAAATTCCGAGCGAGCCGTTGAGCTACCGCATTTACGACAAGTGGCTCGGCAGCCGTGTCCAACGCCTGTTGAAATTCGCCATTTCCGGCTACTGACATGCGGGCTTCGATCATCGTCTGCACGCGCAACCGCGCTGATTCCATCGGCGAAATGTTCGACGCTTTTGCGAAGCTCGAACCCAGCGGCACGGAAATCGTCGTGGTGGACAGCAGCACCGGCGACGACAAATTGCGAACGGAAAAACTCGCGCGGGCGGCGGGCGTGAAATACGTCGAGGAACCGCGCCGGGGATTGTCCCTCGCGCGCAACACCGGCCTGACCGTCGCGACTGGCGACATCATCGCGTTCACGGACGACGACTGCGTTCCCGCCAAAGATTGGCTTGCGCAAAAACTTCGCGTCTTCGCGGATCCCACCGTCTGGGCCGTCACCGGTCGTGTTGTCCAACACAGCAGCGCCGGAGCGTGCGATTTGTTTGAGGAAGTTGCGGGACAAGATTTGGGCGGCGAACGACGCGAGTTCACCAAGGCCAATTTGCAATTCAGCCTCGGCATGTTCTTCTCCAACATCGCGAAAATTTTCGCCAAGCACATGAAGTCTGCAGCGCCCGGGCCGTGGAGCATTGGCCACGGCAGCAGCATGGCGTTTCGGCGGGAAGTATTTTCTCAGCTTGGCAAATTCGACGAACGCCTCGGCGGCGGCGCGCCGTTGCGGAGCTGCGACGACACGGAAATGTTTTACCGCGTGCTGATGGCCGGGCATCGCATCATCTATGAACCGGCGGCGCTCGTCCGGCACAAGCACGGTCTGGACAACCAGGATGTGTTCACGACGCGCTACGGCTACAGCTATGGCGGCGCGGCGTTCATGTGGGAGCACAAAAAAAACTTCCTCATGTTCGTGATGTTTTGGGGACGGCTGCTCCAACTCGTGCTCAAGACCGCGCAATACAAACTGCTCGGGAAAAAAGATCTCGCGAAGTCATTCGGCTCCGACCTGCGCGGCTTCCTCGATGGCTGGGCGATGTGGCGCAAGCTGCGGAAACAAAAACGCGCCTGATCGGTGCAACCGCCAGGCGCTGTAAAAAATACCGTGCGCACCTGCGTCATTTTCAATCCCACCGCCAAAGGCAACAAGGCCCGAAACTTTCTCCGGCACCTCGACGCCCTTGCCGCCGGTTGGACGTTGAAAAAAACCTCCGCCCCCGGCGACGCCCGCAACCTCGCGGCCGACGCGGTGCGCGAAGGCTTTGAAACCATCGTGGCCGCCGGTGGCGACGGCACGCTCAACGAAGTGCTCAACGGCCTGGGCGATGCGCCGAACGGTTTTCAACGCGCGCGGCTGGGCCTGCTCCCGCTCGGCACCGTGAATGTCTTCGCGCGTGAACTGGGCATTTCCACGAAGCTCGAAACCGCGCTGGCCACAGTGCGGCAAGGTCGCGAAGCCCGGGTTGATCTGCCGAGCGTGGAGTTTTCCGCCGCCGGAAAACGCACCCGCCGCTACTTCGCCCAACTGGGCGGCGCGGGCCTGGATGCACGCGCCATCGAACTCGTCAGTTGGTCGCTCAAGAAAAAAATCGGCCCGCTCGCCTACGTCGTCGCCGGTCTCCAGGCACTGCGGCAGCCGCAACGGCGAATCACAGTCTCGGACGGTGCCACCGAAACGACGGGTGAACTGGTGCTTATCGGGAACGGCCGGTTTTACGGTGGCAACTTTGAAATTTTTCCGGGCGCAAACTTGCAGGATGGTTGGCTGCACGCCACCATTTTTGCCCGCGCCGACTGGCGAATGCTGTGGCGCTGCGGCCCGGGATTGCTGCTGAGAAAACGCCTGCCGGCCCGCGCGGCCAAGGTGATGCGCGCCACGTCCCTGACCTTGACCAGTTCGCCCCCAGCGGCGTTGGAGATCGAGGGTGATCTCGCCGGTCATTTGCCTGCCACTTTCACGGTTCAACCCGCCGGCCTGCGGGTGATCGTCCCGTGACCAAAGTCAGCCGACTTTAACCAACCAAAAACGTCGGGGAAAATTCTTGCGCCGGTTCCACGCGTCCGTTAGTGTTTGCGCCGCTTTTGAATCGGCCACCTCCTCGGCCGGTTTCAACAGCAAGCACACGTTTTGTGGACTGGTAGCTCAGTTGGTAGAGCAGTGCCCTTTTAAGGCATTGGTCCGGGGTTCGAGTCCCCGCCAGTCCACCATTTTCTCTTAATCCACCTTTTACAGATCGCCCAGCATGGAGCGGTTGGAAAAGAGCTGACCTAGCCCGGATTATTTCCCGGACAAAAGCCTCTTGTTGACGGAATTGATTCCTGCTGCAAACCTCGAAAGCACCATGAGCGAATTCAAGTTTGAATGTCCCCACTGCCAGCAACACCTCGCCTGTGACGAACAATTCGCGGGCCGGCAGATCAAATGC
>JANYDP010000320.1 GCA_025363535.1 Verrucomicrobiota bacterium
GCGTTGCCGTTGAACACCCCGACGAGGTTCGTGAAGTTTGGACCGCTGTTGTTCGGAATGATTGTGTAGCCAAGGGAATTGGCGACCGTGCCGACCACCCAGTTGCCGCCGACGGGGGTGATCTTTCGGACTGCGCCGTCGGCCACGTATATGACGCCGTTCGTACCCATGGCCAGCCCACTCAACAAGTTGAACCGCGTGCCAAGGCCGCCGCCATCCCGGTAGCCTTGGGTGTTAACTTGTCCGGCGATGGTGGTGACCAGCCAGTTAGTGCCGGCGGGCGAAATCTTGCGAACCGTGAAGTTGTCCGTGACGTACACGTTGCCGTTGTAATCGGCCGTGATATTTTGCGGATTATTAAAACGCGCCGCGCCATTCATACCGTCCACGTCGCCACGCACGCCGGCAAGGCCGGCGATGGTGCTGACCACACCTGCCGCCGAGATCCGGCGGATGGTCAGGTTTAGTTCGTCCACCACGTAGAAATTGCCATTGGTATCCATCGCGATCCCGCCCGGCTGATTAAACCGCGCCTGCGGCCCTACACCGTCAGAACTGTCCGAGAGCGCATACCCGGCGAGCGTTGTGAATGTATAGGCGGCCGCCGTGTTGGACTGGGCCGCCGCTCTTGGAACCGGAAAGTTCAGGCAAAACAAAAAGGCAACAAGCCAGACCAGCGGCGACCAGCAGCGGAACACCGGCATGCCCGGCCCGATGGTTGGAAAACAGTTCGTCCGTTTGATCGTGCTCATAAAAACTTCAGCGAAAAGAATTGTCGTTTGCAGAAGAGAAGCCAACGTTAAGTTCAAAAGCGTTTGTCCGCAATATTTTGAATCGCGGCAATGTGCGGTCCTCAAAACCGGCAACTGAACTGCGCGGTGAACACGCGCGCGCGCGGCAATTCGGCGTAAACCGTCAGCGGGTTCAAATGATAATCTTGATCGGTCAGATTCAAGATACCGAATGCAAGTTCCGCGCGGCGGTGGAAGAATCGGCAGCCTGCCTGGAGATCCAGTTGCACAAACGAGTCCCCTGGCTGATCTGGAGAATAGCCACGATTGGATTGCTGATAATAGCGAGCATCAAACCGCGCAAAGAAGCCGGAGGGATGATTGTATAGAAGGTAGCCATCAACTTGATGCAGATACGCGCGTTCATCCCGCGCGGCGGCGGCCAGGACCGACACCGGCACTTCCGGCAGTTGGCTTTTCAAATCCGCGTGTGTCAGCCGGTAGTTCGCGCCGATGACAAAACCGTTGCCGAGCAATTGATTCAAGTTGATGGAGAACGATTGTTCTTCGTAATTGAGTCGCTCCTGTGTCGTGGAAGGCACGAAGGGCGCCAGGCTGTCATTTAGCCGTAACACCCCGATGGTTCGCCGCACGTCGGAGGTGATGCGTTCCACCTGCACGCCGGCGAAGGTGCCGTGGCCCAATTTCAAATCGAGCGCAAGGCCCATGACTTCCGTTTCCGGCGCGGCCACGCTGCCCGCGACGGATTCAGAAATAACGGTGCGGAAATCCTGGGCAAAGCCGGCGAGCTGGGTGGGTTCAAGGCGATAGCTTTCATCCAGGCTCACGCCGCCAAGCGACTTGGAATAGATGCCGCGCAACGTGGCCTGTTCCAGCGGACTCCAGACGATGGCGGCCTTGGGTTCGAGCAGGTGACGATGCTCCGCGCCCGCGCTTTGCGGCAGGCTGCGGAAGTTGGCTGGCATGGTGACATCATCGTACGCCAGGCCCGCCGTGAGCCAGAGTTTTTCCAGCGGCTCAACCGTCAGGTAGCCATAAGTCTTCAACCGCTCGAAGGGTTCAGAGAACGAGGCGTTGACCGGCGGCAGAAAAAACGCCGGCAGCGGCGAGTTGGACAGGGAATTTGAAAAATCAAAACTTCCGCCCTGCCAAAGCCCGCCGGCCACCACGGTGAATTTTCCGCGCTGGAAAATCTGGCTCAACTCGGCGGTGTAAATCTCCAGGTTGTCGGCCAGCTTCACGTCGAGCGGTTGCGCGTCGGTGGCCACCACCGCGCCGGAGGGGTTCTCGATCAGGAGCAGTTGCGGCGCTTGCACATCGGAAAATTTTTGCTCGTTCACCAGCCGGCCGCCGAGCAGCAGGGTGCGCACGCCCTGCGACCACTCGTGCTGATACCCGCCGATGAAGATCGGCTCCTGCTTCTCCGCAAACTTAAAGTTGGGACGGTAGGAGGTCGCCGGGTTGTAATACTGGAAATTGTCGCCGGACGAATAGTCTTGATACTTGGTGATAAAAAGAATGGTGTCCTTTGGCGTGAGTTGCTGCTTGAGGGTCGTGTACCATTCGAGCCGCTCCAACCCGTTGTTGGGCCGTACACCGGCATTGTGCTGATAGTCCACGTCGAAGGCCCACGACGACTTGCCGAAGGTTCCAAATTGCGAGACGAGTTGATGGAATTGATCGTCGCTGCGCCACGAGGTCTGGCTGGAAATTCCCGGGCCATCCGACTCGAACAGTTTGGAGTATTCATTGTCCGTTACGTTTTGCGAAAGCCGGCCGGCACCCACGGGCGCAAGCAGATTGGCGAGCAGCAGTTCGTTGAACCACACCGTCTCCTCGCGCAGATTGAAGCGGGTGGGATCTCGCAGTTCGTTGAAACTATCCGAGAGGAACAGATGTGCCGCGTCGTTCGCGTAGTCGAGAGTCACGGCCTGCGCAGCCTCGCGCAAACCCACGTCGCTCATGCCCGCGTCACGATACAGGGCGGCGAGGTTGGCGCTGCGCACGGCCTTGTCTTGATCGAGCAACAGCTTGGATCGAAACAAGGCGCGGTTGTCGTTCAAGGCCTGGGATTTTTCCAGATCGCCGATGGCTTCGTTGATGCGGTTTTGCTGCTGCTTCAGCAACGCGGCATAAAGCCAGCCGGTCGGGTCACTTGGATCCAGGCGCAACGCGAGGCCGAGCTCTTTGTTGGCCAGGGCGGTCTTACCGGCGTCGGCGAAAGCCTTGCCAAGATAACTGCGCAACTGGGAACGCTGCGGTTCCAGCGCCGCCGCCACCAGCAAATCATTGCGACCTCCGGCGGCATCGCCCCGCCGGAGGCGGCACAATCCGCGTCCGAGCCAGGCGTTCCCCAGCGCGGCATCGGCGGCGAGGGCGCGGTCAAAACACTTCAACGCCCCGCTCAAGTTGTTGCGCGCGGCGAGGAGGAAACCCTGCAACGCGAGCGCCTGGGCGTTGCGCGGAGCAAGTTCCAAACTTTTTTCGAGCGCACGCTCGGCTGCATCCACACGGCCAAAACCAAACTCCAGTTCAGCCACGCGCTCCCACGCAAAACCAAACTGCGGCGACACGCTCGTGGCGCGACGGGCGAGTTCCAAGGCGCTGACCAAGGAGGCTTCGCCGGCCGCGCGAGATTGTTCATAATAGGAGGCGGCGAGGAGTTCCGTTGCTAGCTGATGGCTGGTGGTTGATGGCTTCCTCTGCTCGCGCTTCACGGCGGCGATGAGTGTGCGCAGGGATTCGGCGAGCGGTTCGGCTTGTTTGTCAGCGGGCAGCGATTTCAACTCGGATTCGGTTTGTTCCACTTCTCCCACCGATAGCAGCAAGGCGGCGTGGTAAATTTTTCCGGCGGGGGAAATTGCTGGTTCCGGCTTTGGATATTTTGAGAGCGCGCCAAGCAAGTCCCCGGCACGGTAGGCTTCAAGCGAAACTTTCAACGACTCGGTTTCCTCGCCCGTCAACGCCAGGTTTTTCAAGTCGAGAACGCCCGGATAGTAAAAGCACCATTGCAAAATATTGTTCACGATGAAGCCCGGCGTGCGTCTGGGCGGTTGGCCCGGTGAAGCTGTGGCCTGTTCCTGATTGGTCAGCGTGACTGATCCTTGCGCGTTGGCAAAAGTCACGCGGCCATCAATCACAGCCAAGGTTACGCGTTCGGCGTCGTCTGCTGCGCCGACGCGCATCACAAACTCCGTGCCCTCCACGCTCGCCGTCGCGCCGTGGGTTAAGATGCGGATGCGTCCCGGCGTATCGCGATGGAAGAATGAGATGATGCCGCCGATGACGTTCAGGCCGGGCAGCGAATCGGGTTTGTCCGGCGAGAGTATTTCAATCTCCGTCAGCGCGCCAAACGGAACGACGCTTTGATCCGACCAGCGCAGGCTGACGCGGCTGTTGCTGCCCGAGCGCAGACGGTCGCCCGGATGCAACACCTGGTTGGTCTGCGTGAGCACCCAGGTCTTGGCCCCGACGGGGATGATTTCCACGGTGCCCTGGATTTGGATGATGCGAATCTCCGTGCCACCCGCATTGCGCTCTGCTGCAAATCCGCTGTCGGCGGCCAAGAAGAAGAGCAAGGAAATGAGCGAGCCGAGCTGCGGGCATTTCAAAAATGTCTTCATGTTTGGAAAGTTGAACTTGGCTTCTGTTGGCATGGTTTTTATCCGGTTGCCCGCCTGCTGGCAATGGAATTGATCGGCTGTTAAAAGCGGGTTGTCTTACCGGGGGGTACGCGGCCAGGTGGGATTTCTTGCAAAGAATTTCTAAATAGTTTGTCAGAAGTGGAACGTGATTGCGTACCCACGGTAGAATAACCCCCGATCAAAGGATCCCCATGGCCCACTTGCTCACATTACAACCCAGCCAACCTGGCACCTTCGCCGCCGCATTCACCGATCGGAACGCCAGTTCCGCTCCTGCATCCGTGATCCAAGTGATTCAATCCGCCGCGCAACGCGTCCCGGACGCGCGACTTCGTCCGGTCATAGTGCGGTGCCGGCGGTTACCGCTGCCACCTCGGATTTTGCTGACGGTTTTGACCTATTGCCATGTTTTGGAGATTTACAGCGCCCGGAAAATCCGCGAGCGAATGCTGGGCGACCCGGCCTGCATGTCGCTGGGTGGCGGGGAGTTTCCCGCGCTGAGTGACCTGCGCGAGTTTCGGCAGTTCAACCGCGCTGAACTTGAGAGATGCCTAGTCACCGCCTTGCGTTTCTTGGGTCAGCCAAAAATGACGGCGGATGCGATGGGTCAAAAAAACGAAGTCTGGCTGGTCGGGGAAGCCAAGCGCCGCCTCCTTTGGGCCGCCTGCTTGGATTGCATGGAGCTGGACGACGACTGTTTCTCTTGCTAGGAATTTCACCAACACCTTGACATGCATGAAACTCACCCGTGACGAATTGATTCCCACACGCGCCAGCCTGATTCTCCGGCTGAAAGATTGGCAGGACAGCGCGAGTTGGGCGGATTTCTTCAAAGTTTATTGGAAGCTTATTTATGGCGTAGCCCGCAAGGCCTAGCTGGCTGACGACGAGGCGCAGGATGTCGTCCAAGAAACGCTGATCTCAGTCGCTAAGCACATGCCGACGTTCAATTACGATCCGTCCATCGGCTCGTTCAAAGCCTGGCTGCTAAACATGACGCGCTGGCGGATCATCGGGCAGTTTCGAAAACGCCTGCCTGTCGCCGCGTCGACGAAACGCACGGCCACCGTGGACGACGTGCCGGATCCGAACACGCCCGACCTGGAGGCGTTGCGGGAAGCTGAATGGGAATCCAATCTCCTGCACGCCGCACTGGACAATCTGCGGCGAACCATTGATCCCCAACGTTACCAGATTTTCGAGTTTTACGTGAACAAAGGCTGGCCACCGGAAAAAGTCGCCTCGCGATTTGGCGTGTCCTTGGATCAAGTCTATCAAATCAAACACCGTGTCACGGAAGCGTTGCGAGCCGAAGTGGAGCGGTTGGAAAAAGAGATGACGTAGCGCCGTTTGGCGTCCGGACAAAAGCCTCTTGTTGACGGAATTGATTCCTGCTGCAAACCTCGAAAGCACCATGAGCGAATTCAAGTTTGAATGTCCCCACTGCCAGCAACACCTCGCCTGTGACGAACAATTCGCGGGCCGGCAGATCAAATGC
>JANYDP010000359.1 GCA_025363535.1 Verrucomicrobiota bacterium
TCTTTGGTGCGCCGGTGGAATGTTCGCTTTGGACCAGTGGCATCTACGCCGGGCGTTACGAGGACAAATATAAATACAGCGCCGACTATGGCGTGCAGCGCGTCTGGGGCTGGAGCAGCGTCGGCAACGGCGGCAAAAACATCGGCCTGTGGGACGTGGCCGGCAGCGTGGAATATTATCCCGGCGGCCCGATGAAACGTGAACTCACCTGCCACGACGGAACCACCATTTTGAACACGCCGCACGGCTCGCATTTTGGTGGCGGCACGGATTCGACGAACGCTCCCGGTGAACTCTGGTCGAAGGTCGCCGGCCCGCATTTCATCTATTGCAACGCGATCAGCAACACCATCACCGTGACGAACACCGCTGCGCAGGCGCTTTACGCGGACGCGCTCGCACAGGCCACCGCCGAGGGAAGCGCGTGGCCTTACGCTTGGTTCACCAATTCCTATTTCACGCCGCCAACGACACGCGGCGCGGTGACGGGAAAAATTATCATCAACGATATTTACAATCCGAGCGCGAGTGCCTCGAACCTGTGGGTCGGCGTGGAGCAGCAGCAAAACCCGCAAGCCACCCTCACCTACGATTTTCAAAAATGGTCCAAGCCGTATCAGTTCTGGGTGAAGACGGATGCGAACGGAAATTTCTCAATTCCCGCCGTCATCGCTGGCACGAATTACACGCTCTACGCCTTTGGCCCCGGCGCAGCGGGAACGTTTCAATCACAGGCGCAAACCGGCGGCAGCGCGCCGAACGAACTGGACATTCCCGCATCGCAGTTCAGCGTCACCGTCACGGCGGGCGCGACGAACAATCTCGGCACCGTGACGTGGACACCCACGCGCGTTGGCCCGACGGTTTTTGAAATCGGCTACCCCGACCGCACCGCCGCGAAATTCCGCCACGGCGAAGACTGGTGGGTTGGCGACATCGGCCCTGGCCCGACGAACCCGATGCCGGTCTGGACAAAATTTCTCGAATACCCGTTTGATTTTCCGAGCGGCCCAAATTACGTCGTCGGCCAGAGCCGCTGGACGACCGACTGGAATTTCACCCAGCCCGTGGTTGTGGACGCGGCGGGAAATTACAACGGCTCGACCTCCACCATCACGTTCAACCTCGCCTCCGCACCCGGCGCGACCGCGTCGCTTTATCTTGCGCTCGCCTCCGATTTTCAAGGGCCGCTCATCATCCAGATCAACGGCACCGACATCGCCGGCAGCACGGGCTATTTCCCGGCTTACAATAGTTCAGCCAATGAGAGCGATGCCACCATTCGTGAAGGCATTCACGGAATATTTACGGACAACCGCATCACCTTCGCCGGCAGCCTGCTGCACACCGGACAAAACACCATTACCATCAACATGCGCAAGGGCGGCAGTTTTTCAAACCACGCGATGTATGATTATGTGCGGCTGGAAATGACCGGCTACATTCCGCCCGCGCCGGGCAGTGTGGCTGCTTATGCCGGCAACGGCAGCAACTTGATTTCCTGGCCGGTGCAGCCGGGTGCGACCAGTTATAACGTCCTTCGCTCGACCACGTCCGGCAGCGGCTATGTTTCGATAACCAACGGCGTCATTGGACCGGTGTGTGGCAGTGGATTTAATAATGCGACTTACGTTGATCCTAACGTAGCCAATGGCACAACCTATTACTACGTTATCCAATCTATAAATCCTGCCGGCAATAGCACTAACTCGCCGCAAAGTCCCGGCGTCACCCCGTCTGGTGCCATTGCCTCCACCGCGCCCGCCGCGCCCGTGAGCGTGAGCATCAACGGTGTTGCTCATCAAAGCGTGACAGTGAATTGGAGCGCGTCGTCCGGCGCGAATTTTTACACCGTCTATCGTTCCACGCTGTATGACAACGGCGGCGGCGCGTCGAATGTGCTCGGCACCATCGTCCTGAACAACACGAACACCACAACCAGCTTCACCGACACCGCCGTCACGGATGGCAGCATTTACCGCTATTTTGTGACGGCCACGAGCGCGGGCGGCACGAGTGCAAATTCCGTTGCCGCCGCCGCCGTGCCGCTGCCCGCGCCGCCCGCGAGTGCGCCCACCACGCTCACCGGCAGCTTCGTGCAAGTAACCAACGTCACGCTCAACTGGTCCGCAGTCTCCGGCGCGGTCGGCTACATCATCCGCCAAGGAACCGCCATCAACGGCCCGTTCACCTATGTTGAAAATGTCACCGAGACAACTTATACCGATTACGGTGTGACGCCCGGAAATTATTACTACACGGTAACTGCCGTGAACGCAGCGGGTGTTTCAACTAATAAAGTTCTGAACGTTATTGCCCCGCCCGCCGCACCGTTGAGCCTTACGGCTGTCGCGGGTGATTCCCAAATTATTCTAGCTTGGTCGGCCGTCGCCAATGCCACCGGTTACTATCTTTACAGCGGCACCAGCAGCAGCAATGAAAACGTCACCGTGCTCGCGAATTATTCCGGCACCAGTTACACGAACACCGGCCTCGCAAACGGCACGACTTATTATTACTACGTCACCGCGACCAATGCCGGCGGCATCAGTCCGAAATCCTCCGAAGCCTTTGCCACGCCCAGCCTGGTCATCACGGCAGGCGGGAGAAGTCTGATCTGGAAAGGCGACGGCTCTGCAAATCTTTGGAACGTCAGCGGCGCGGCCAACTGGCGTTCCAACACCACGGTTCTCAACTTTCTCGATGGCGACAATGTGACGTTTGACAACACCGGCTCGAATAACGTCGCCGTCACCATCGCCGGAATACCGCAACCATCGCTCGTTACTTTCAACGCCACGAAAAACTACACGCTGGCGGGCGGCTCGATTTCTGGTTCAAACCTGCTCGTCAAGATGAACAGCGGGACGCTGACCATCACCGCGTCGAACTATTATTCCGGCGGCACGCTGTTGAGCAACGGTATCATCGCGCTCTCCGGCCCCGGAGCGGGCGGCGTGACGGCGAACAACTATGCGCTTGGCTCCGGCCCGGTGACCTTTGATGCCGGCACGCTCCAGCTCTACGGCTACAACCTCGCCGACAACGTTAGCAGCTACGGCTCCTTCACCAACGACGTCATCGTGTTCGCCGGCCAGGTCGCGACGTTTTATGGCGGACCGCGTTATACCTTCGGCAGCAAAGTCACCGGCAGCGGCGCGCTGAATTTTTATGTGGATTATGTGCGCGGTGACATCGGCGGCAATTGGGCGAGCTTTGCCGGCACGGTGACGATTCGGAGCACCGCCGGCACGCCGAACAGCGGCACCGTGGATGATTTTCGCGTGACCACCACCACCGGTTTTCCCAATGCGCGCCTGGCCATCGCCACAAATGTCTTCATGTATTCGCGCGCCACCGCCGGGGCCACGATCCCGATTGGCGAATTTTCCGCCGGGGCTGGCAGCTTCGTCAGCGCCGGCGGCGGTTCCAGCGCCGGAACGCAATCTGCCGTGACCTGGCGCGTCGGCGGACTGAACTCCGACGCGACGAATGCCGCGATTTTTCAAGGCACCACCGCACTCATCAAGGAAGGCACCGGCAATTGGACGCTCACCGGCGCAAGCACGCACAGCGGTGCAACGATGGTGAACAACGGCACACTCACACTCAACGGCAGCTTCAGCGGCTCACCCATCACGCTCAACGGTGGAACCTTGTCAGGCACCGGCGTCGTGTCCGGCGCGGCGGTCACGATCAATTCTGCCGGAACGCTCGCGCCCGGGAATCCGTTCGGCACGCTCACCGTCAGCAATAACCTCACGCTTGGCAGCGGCAGCACCACGCTCATGCAGGTGCAGCATTCACCGCTTGCGAACGACACCTTGAAAGTCACCGGCACCTTCGCCGCCAACGGCACCCTCAACATCACCGACACCGGCTCCGGCGCGCTGACCAACGGCGACACCTTCGTCCTGTTCAACACGCCGACTTTTGCCGGCAACTTCGCCAACCTCGTGCTGCCCGCCCTCGGTGCCGGACTCTTGTGGGACACGAACAGCCTGAAGGTCAACGGCACGTTGACGGTCGTCGCCGTCGCGCCGCCGGTGTTCAGCTCCGTCGTACCGCTCGGCAACGGAACCCTGCGGCTCAACTTCTCCGGCACGCCCGGCTCGGTTTACGAAATCCGCGCCAGCTCCGATGTCACGTTGTCGCCGGTCACGCTCTGGACGCTGCTTGACAACGGCACGTTCACCACCGCGCCGGTCATCTTCGACGACGTGCAGGCGACGAATTTCACCCGGCGTTTCTATCGCATCCGCGTGCCTTGAGTTACGTCCGCAGCGCCAGACCGCCACCGGGTCTATTTCACCAGTTCAAAATCCACCGGCGAGCCGGTGGCGGAATCAGCCGCGATCCACACCTGGAATTTTCCCGGCTCGACCAGCCAGTGACCTTGCGCATCGAAGTACCCGAGTTCCTTTTCGGAAATGATAAACTCCACAGTGCGCGATTCGCCCGGATTCAGTTTCACTTTCTGAAAGCCCTTCAATTCCCGCACGGGCCGCGCGCCGGCGGAGGCGGCGACGTCGCGGATGTACAATTGCACTACCGCCTCGCCCGCGCGGGTGCCGGTGTTTTTTATTTTTGTCCGGGCTGCAAAAGTTTCATCAGCCTTGGCCGATGTGGCGCTGAGTTCAACGTTGCCGTACGCAAACGTCGTGTACGCCAGCCCGAAGCCGAAGGGATACAGCGGGTCTTTCACGCTGTCCACGTACTGTCCGGTATAAGCGCCAAGACCTGGCCGGCCGGTGTTCAAGTGGTTGTAATACGTCGGCACCTGCCCGACGCTGCGGGGAAACGAAACCGTCAATCGTCCAGCAGGCTCAACGTCGCCAAAGACAATATCCGCAACGCCGTTGCCGCCCTGCACGCCGGGATCCCACGCTTCCAGAATCGCCGCCGCCTTTTCCTGGAGGCGCGGCAACGCCAACGGACGGCCGTTGATTAGCAACACGATCACGGGCTTGCCAGTGGCCACCACGGCTTCAAAAAGTTCCATCTGTCTTCCGGGTAATCCCAGTTCGGCACGGCTGGAAGACTCACCGCTCCAGTTGGCCGGTTCGCCGAGCGCAAGAATCACGGCCTCCGCTACGCTCGCCGCCTTGACCGCCTGTTGAATTTCCTTTTGAAATAAGTTCGTGCTGTCGTAGGCATCGCAGCCGCGCCGGACCGTCAACCCTTTGCCGTTTGAAAGTTTTGCGCGCAATCCAGTCGCCAACGAAATCGAATCCTCAGCACGGCCACGGCCGGCCCAACAACCCAGCAGGCTGCCGGCGTCCTCGGCGAAAGGTCCGATCAGCGCAAGCTTCTGAATCTGTTTCGACAGTGGCAACGCGGCGTTTTCATTTTTTAAGAGCACGCAGGATTTCGCAGCGACTTCGCGCGCCAGCGTGACAGCGTCCGGTTTAAGTTGAGCGGTTTTGAAAAGCGTCTCGTCCACATACGGGCGGTCAAACAAACCCTTCCTGAATTTCACGCGGAGAATTCTCCGCACGGCTTCGTCCACGACGGCTTGCGAAATTATCCCCTGCTCCACCTGCTGTTTTACGGTGTCATGATAACTGGTCGAAACCATCTCCATGTCCACACCCGCCGTCAGCCCCAACCGCGCGGCCTCGTTGGTGTTCGCAGCAATGCCGTGCTTGATTAATTCACCGACGGATTCCCAATCGCTCACAACGTAGCCGGGGAATTTCCATTCATCGCGCAAAATTTCCGTGAGCGTGTGGTGGTTGCCGCTGGCAGGAATGCCATTCAGACAATTGAAAGCGCTCATAAACGTCCCGACTCCTGCGTCCACGCCGGCCTTGAACTGGGGCAGATAAAAATTGCGCAGCGTAAAGTCGGAGATTTTGGTGCTGTTGTAATCGCGCCCGCCCTCCGTCGCGCCGTAGCCGACGTAATGTTTCATGCACGCCATCACGCGGTCCGCCGCCGCCGGATTCGTCCCCTGAAATCCCCGTACGCAGGCTGCCGCGTAAAGCGATCCGAGCCACGGGTCTTCACCAAAACCTTCCGCGATGCGACCCCAACGTGGATCGCGCGCCAGATCCACCATCGGGGCGAACGTCCAGTCAATACCCACCGCCGCCGTCTCCCGCGCGGAAATCGTCTGCGTGCGCTCAAAGAGTTCCGGCTCCCAGGCCGAAGCGAGCGCCAGAGGAATGGGGAAGATGGTCCGAAAGCCGTGGATGGAATCGTGCCCGAAGATCAGCGGAATGCCGAGGCGGCTTTCCTCAACGGCCAGGTGCTGAAGCTGGTTGCGTTGCACGGGCGTCTCGATCAAATCGCTGCCATCGAGAAATGAACTGATCGCTCCCTGATGCAACTGGTTCCCGAATTTTTTCACCGCATCCGCCTCGCGATGCGACTGCTGAAGCTGGCCGAGTTTTTCCTCCAACGTCATTTGCCCGAGCAGATCAGCCACCCGCGCTTCCACGGTCTGCCCGGCGTTCTCATAAACATCCTGTTTCCCGTTCTTGTTCAGATCAATCCAGCCGGAATGAACAATGAGAGAATCGGCGGCGTGGGTAATGAGGGCGCAGGCAGCGCAACCGAGGAGTAATTGGATTTTCATCGCCACGAATTGTGGGGAAGCAGGCGGGGGAGTTCAAATGTTTCCTCGGCGAAAAGCCGGACCTGAAATTTGCGAAAACAAAACGGCGCGGACCTGCGTCCGCGCCGTTCTCCAATAACCCCTAAGCGTCCTCTGCCACAACCATGACAGAGGAAATTTCCCCGCTACCGGCCGGCGGTTGGCGCCAGCCGTGGTGACTATTTCTTGCCGGCCTTCTTGGTCGGCACGGTCGCAATCGTCTGCAGGATGCGGCTGGCGATCTTGTACGGATCGCCCTGCGAATTCGGACGGCGGTCTTCCAAGTAACCCTTATAGTCGTTGTTGACGAAGCTGTGCGGCACGCGGACGGACGCGCCACGGTTGGCGATCCCGTAGTTGAATTTGTCAATGGACTGCGTTTCATGCAGGCCGGTCAGGCGCAGATGATTGTCCGGGCCATAGACGGCGATGTGCTCGTTTTTGTATTTGTCGAACGCCGCCATGAGCGCTTCAAAGTAATCCTTGCCGCCGACTTCGCGCATGTGCTTGGTCGAGAAATTGGAATGCATCCCGGAGCCGTTCCAGTCCACGTCCTTGCCCAGCGGTTTGCAATGCCAGACCACGTCCACGCCGTAGCCTTCGCACAGGCGCATGAGAAGGTAACGCGCCATCCACATCTGGTCGGCGGCATTCTTGGAGCCTTTGCCGAAGATCTGAAATTCCCACTGGCCCTTGGCCACTTCGGCGTTGATGCCTTCGTGGTTGATGCCCGCGTCGAGGCAGAGGTCGAGGTGCGTATCCACGATTTCGCGCGCGATGTCGCCGACGTTTTTGTAACCGACGCCGGTGTAGTATTCGCCCTGCGGCGGTGGGTAGCCGCCGTCGCCGGGGAAGCCGAGGGGCGCGCCGCTCTGCCAGAGGAAGTATTCCTGCTCGAAGCCGAACCATGCGCCGGGATCGTCGGGGATGGTCGCGCGGCCGTTCGACGGATGGGGCGTCTTGCAGTCCGGCATCATGACTTCGCACATGACGAGGACGCCGTTTTTCTTGGTGGTGTCGGGATAGACGGCGACGGGCTTGAGCATGCAATCCGAGCTCTTGCCTTCGGCCTGCCGGGTGGAACTGCCGTCGAAACCCCAGAGAGGGAGTTCTTCGAGCTTGGGGAATTTGGCGAACTCCTTGATTTGAGTTTTGCCGCGGAGGTTGGGGACGGGCTCGTAGCCGTCGAGCCAGATG
>JANYDP010000410.1 GCA_025363535.1 Verrucomicrobiota bacterium
ATTTGAAGGCAATGTGGGAGCTTCCATCAATGTGCCGTTTGCCGACCTCAATCTCGGCGTGACCAACGGGTTTCTAACCATCTCCAACCTGATGCGACCCACCTTGCCGCGCTGGAGTGGCACTGTTCAGGCCTTTACCGCCAGATGGTTTGATGTAACTCCCGGCGGGATTACCAATGACAACCGCGTGGTTCTGGTGAACAGCCATCTGATTCCGACCACGGCCCCGCAGGTCCAGGATTTGTTCCTTCATGCGACTAACAGCCTCGTCATCAGTGATGCCTTGACCGTCTCGCGGAACCTGCTGGTTGATGCCACCCATTTGACTTTGACGACGAATGGTCTGGGTGTGGGGGCATTGTCGGACAAGGGCGAGTTAAATTTTCTGTCTCCGAACATCTTGTGGTCGGCCTCATTGCCACGGTTGAAATATCTCACGAACTCAGGCGTCATCACTGCCCAGAACCAAATTTATTTTGCCGGGAACATGCTGAGTCCGTACTCTGATCCCAATGCAGCCACGCCGTATGAGTCCTTTGTCAACCACGGCGCGATCACCAATCAGGGGAGTTACATTGTGGCGAAATACTTTGTGAATGACGGCATCTTCCAGAACAACGCCAATGGCAATTTCAACCTGATTGCCGGCTGCGCTTTCCTCACCAATGGCACGATCAACGCGCCGGTGGGTGCGGGTGACATTACCATTGCGGCCGACAGTCTGGTCATCAGCAACCACGTCTTGCAGGCGGGCGGGCGGCTTTCGCTGGCGGTTTCCAACTGCTTCTCGGACGGCTTTAGTTTGTTCAACCAGTTCGGGCACATCGTCACCACCAACACGGTGATTGGCGTTGTGAGCAACGGTAACTTCTGGGCTTTGAATGGCGATTACAGCATGCCGGTCAAACCGGCCACGGGCGACCTGCTGGGCACCACGATCAGCAACACGGCGGCACCCTTCGCCAATGCGCTGGTGACTTGGGCTGGCAAGGATCGGGGTTGTGTGCCGGCCGGGTTTGTCAACAATTTGGCCATTGGCCGCCTGATCCTTGATGGGAACACGGGGAGCAAGTTCAGCTTTAACGGAGCGGGGGCTGGCAATGCGATTTATGTGGACCGGCTGGAACTGATTGGATCGGCGACCAACCTTGGCGCGTCCAGTCTGACGAACATTCTAATCGGCTCCAACTTGCGCATCTACTATGCCCAGGCATTGGCCAACGGGGTTTCCATTGCCGAAAAATTGAACAACGGGAATGGCGGACGGTTCTGCTGGGTCAGCAACTATGCCGGCGTATTCAGCGCGACCAACCTTTTTTACTCCAGCGGCATTTCTTATACCTTCAACGAGGCGCTCGCGGAGAGCTGCAATGTTGACTCCCGCGCCGGAACTCTTGGTGACAATGGCGCTCCCAACTGCTCGTCCTATCAGCAATCACCCGCGCAGGATCCGATTCCTACAAACTGGTTGTTTGATGTGGTGGTGACCAATGCGCCTTGTGGTTGTGAAACCAATACAACGCTGGTGCCCGGCTCGGGTCCTGGCGGTAGTCTGGGTGCCCACCATTCCGACAATCCCGATTCTACCTGGCTGCCCTTCCCGGTTGAATTGGAGGAAGGCAGTCACTCGAATCTGTTCAGGCGTGCCCAGCGCAACTTCAACGGACTGTTCTATGAGACCAACGGCGTGGCACGTCACAGTGCCGGCTACTTCTCGGGCGCACTTTCACAGAGCAACCTCCTGAGTGCCAAGCTTCGGCTTGGCCGGGATAACTATAACTTCTCCGGCCGCTTTGATCTTGCCGGGCACCTGGTGAATACGAATCTGAAGGCGTCCCAGGATAATTCGCAGCCTGATAAACAGGCTCCCAGCTTGACGGCGGATCTGCAATTGAGCCTGGGTGGCGACCGGATCACCGGCCAGATCATCAGTTCGAATTGGACCGCTGCGTTGCTGGCCGAGCGGCTCGCCACCAATGCCATGAAAGGTCAATATACCTTCGTCATCCCGGGTGATGCTGTGGCCAACACCAACAATCCGGCGGGTCATGGTTACGGCACGGTCACCATTCTATCCAATGGCAGCCTGATCTGGAGCGGTGTGCTGGCGGACAAGACGTCGATGGCCCAGTCGAGTGGAATTTCCGACCGTGGCGTCTGGCCGCTCTACTCCACTCCTTACGCCGGCCACGCGGGCTTGGTGCTGGGCTGGATTCAGTTTGATCCGGTGCCGACCGACACCGATTTAAGTGGCGACATACTCTGGATCAAACCCGGCGGCTTGAACGAAAAATATTATCCCGCCGGATTTACCAATCAGATCGAAGTGGTGGGTTCCGCCTATGTGAAGCCGCCCGTGACTTCCAGCAATGGAGCCGTGGTGCTGACCGGCGGCAACCTGGGACAGTCCATCAGCAACCGATTTACCTTGAAACCGAATTATCAGGTGAACAATCAGGGCACGAACAAATTCAACCTGACCATTAGCAAGAGCGACGGCACCTTCCAGGGCAGCCAGATAACCGCCACCAGCCCGGTCAAAGTGAAGTCCGACTGGCGTGGTGTTCTGTTGCAAAAGATGCAGGCTGGCTACGGATTCTTCCTCGGCACCAATCAGAGCGGCCAGGTCTGGTACACGCCGCTGCCGTGAGGCGTTTGACAATTTCGAAAAAATTGTGCGGGGAAATTATCCCCATTTCTCCGTCTTCATCTGCGCCTTGGGGACGCCCATTTCATGCACCACCAGATGCTCGGCGAATTCCACCAGGGGATTCGGCCCGCAGGCGTAAAAAATCGTGTTCGGCAGGTCGTGAATCTGTTCCCGCACCCAGGCCGGATCAATGCGCCCGCGCCGACCCGTCCACTTGTCCTCGGGATGGAGCCGCGTCGCGGTGACGTAGAAATTAAAATTGGGATTCTCCAGCGCCAGCTCGCGGAACTCGCGTTCGAAGATGATGTCGTTCGTGGTGCGGACGCTGTACAGCACGGTGATCTTGGTGTCAAGCTGGCGGCGCGCGGCTTCGCGGGCGAACGCGCGGAACGGCGTCACGCCGGAACCGCCCGCAATGCAGACCAGATGCTTCTCGGGTGCGAACACCGGCAGAAATTTTCCCACCGGCGGGATGACGAACAATTTGTCGCCCGGTTTTGCCCAGTCCACGATGCGTGTGCCCATCTTGCCCTCGCGCTTCACGGTCACTTCAAAAAATCCCCGGTCCAGCGCGCAGGAGGAGAGCGAGTAGGCGCGCTTGTAGGTCGGCGTGTCGGGCCAGTAAACCGTGATGAACTGCCCGGTGAGAAACTCCGGCTCATAGCCCGCCGGCCATTGCAGGCGTATGGTTTTCGTGTCCGGGAGTTCGGGGGTCACGGACTCCACCAACATTTCGGTGATGATGCGGCTCATATTTTTTGGATGCGACTAGATAACCGGGATTCACGGGGGCTGTCAAAGCAACGTTTGCGCGGCGTCGCCAAAATGGGGGATTGCCTCCCGGCCGCCAAAGTTGTAGTTTCGCTTCACCGCTATGGAAACTGATGCACCGCTCGCCGCGTCCGGTGCCGGCCGCCGGAAAGGCGCTTTCACCTTGATCGAACTGCTCGTGGTCATCGCCATCATTGCCATTCTGGCGGCCATGCTGCTGCC
This sequence comes from Verrucomicrobiota bacterium, assembly GCA_025363535.1. Classification (GTDB taxonomy): domain Bacteria; phylum Verrucomicrobiota; class Verrucomicrobiia; order Limisphaerales; family CAIQOK01; genus CAIQOK01. Next base: position 3,644 of record JANYDP010000410.1, read on the forward strand.
GGCCTTGAGCCGGGCGAAAGAAAAAGCCAAACGCATTTCATGCCTGGGCAACCTGCGCCAGATCGGCGTGGGCATGACGATCTACTCGCTCGATAACCGCGAGAAGGTGGTGAAGGTGCGCAACATTGCCGCCGATGATTCCGGCGGCTGGGTTCAGAACTGCCTCAATCCTCCCGACGCCGGCGCTTCTTCCTCCGTCGGGTTGACCGTGCAAGCCGGCGGGGTGTCGGTCTGGACTTGTCTCAGCCGTCCCGGCCTGCCGATCTACGAGGCGGCCTTTCCGCAATGGGTCATCGGCTATCAGTATTTTGGCGGAATCACCCGTTGGACCAATCCCCAAGGCACCTTTCCAGCCAGCAGTCCCATCAAGCTCGCCACCTCCAAACCCTCCTGGGTGCTGGCGGCGGACGCGGTGATGAAAATCAACGGCATTTGGGGCGGACAGGAAGTGGGCCGCGAGTTTGTCTATGCCAACATGCCGCAGCATCACGCGAACAATTTGATTCCAGAAGGTGGCAACGAGGTTTTTGCCGACGGCTCGGCGCGGTGGATCAAGGCGAAGGAAATGTTCTTCCTCACCTCCTGGGATACCACCAGCCGCATCGCTTACATGTATCAGGACAGCACCGGCTTTGATGAAAAAACCAGGCCGCTGATTCCGCTCCTCCCCAACTTGACCTTCCGCCCGTAACTCGTCCCGGCCTTGTCTCCGGCACCACCACCACGGCGGAGCTGCGTAAACGGCGTTTCAAAAATCCCAAAACGAAAATGCATTGCGCCCGGCGTCGCGCTCTGGCACAACAGCGCCCGATTTTATTTGCATGAAAAAAGAAACCAAAAAAGAACCGAAGAAAGCCACCGAAGCCCAGTTGCTCGATTTGTTGAAACGCGTGCTGCCCAAGGTCACCCACGACCCGCAGCTCACCGGAAAAATTTACGACGCCATCAAGCTCGAACTCAAGGCCCACGCCCGCGTCGCCGCCTTTGAAAAATTCTGCACCGTGGTCGAACTGCCCGACCTCGAAGCCAAAAGCATCAACGAAGTCAAAGCCCAGCTTGCCGCTTCGTTTGGCGACGGCGACATCACCGTCCGCTCCAACCCCAAGGAAAAAAGCCTGACCGTGGAAGTGGCGTTGACCGATGGCTCGCAGTTCACGGGCGAGATCAGGGTGAACCCCAACGCGGGCGCGGAAGTCAGCGACGAGCAGGAGATCACGTTGAAGTTTGTGCCGTTCCCCGTCTGCATGCCCGGCGACAAGGAACTCGTCTGGCTGTTGGCCAAGCGCGAAAACATGACGCCCGATGAAGGCGGCATCGCGCTGTCCAAGATTGAGGAGGAATTTTGGGCCTCGAAGACCGGCCAGAAATTAATTCGTGACCGGGTGGAACGCAGCTTCCCAGAATTCATCGCGCGCGCGCCGGCGGGCATGTTCAACGAGCTGGGTTTGAAACGGCATTACAAGACGCCGGAAGCTGTCAAGACCACACGCTCCGCAGCGAAGCGTTGAATCAAATCCCCAGCCGCAGCACCACTTCCTGCGCGAGCAGTTCGTAGGCGGCGGAACCCGCGCTGTATTTGTCGTGGTAAATGATCGGCTGGCCGAAGCTGGGCGCCTCCGCCAGCTTGGTGCTGCGCGGGATCATCGTTTCAAACACGCGTTCGCCAAAATGTTCGCGCACCTCGCTGACGACCTGGTTCGCCAGCTTGGTGCGGCTGTCGAACATCGTCATCACCACGCCGAGCAGTTCGAGACGCGGGTTCACGCCGCCCTCGCGGATTTGTGAGAGCAGCCGGTTGATCATGGAGATGCCTTCGAGCGCGTAGTATTCGCATTGCAACGGCACGAGCAGGCTGTCCGCCGCCGCGAAGGCGTTCATGGTCAGGATGCCGAGCGAAGGCGCGCAGTCCACGATGACCAAATCAAAACGTCCGGTGTCCAACACCGGCTGCAGGGCTGCTGCCGCGCGTTGCAGGCAGTTTTCCGTGCGGGCCAGTTCAATGTCCGCGCCGCACAAATCCACTTCGCTCGGGATGATTTCAAGCCGGTCCCACGCGGTCTTCTGAATTTTTTCCAGCAACGCGCCTTCACCCATCAACGGCCGGTAGGCACTCGCGCCCTCGATTTTTTCCAGACCGAGACCGCTGGTGGCGTTGGCCTGCGGATCGAGATCGAAGAGCAGCACGCGCTTGCCGAGCGCGGCCACGCAGGCGGCAAGGTTCACGGCGGTGGTGGTTTTTCCGACCCCGCCTTTTTGATTGGCAACGGCAACAACTTTGGTTGGCACGCAGGAGATGTAATGAAACCGCGCGCCACATTCAAGCCTGCGTCCCGGCAAACGTTGGCGGAGTCGGGCATGAGGCCGCCGGATTTTTATGCCGGCTTTCTGGTGCGTTTGGGTTTGACGGCGGCGGCGATGAGTGGGGCGGTGAGTTTCTCGTAGAGCGCGAAAAGGAATTCCACGCGCTGGCGTTCGCTGGTGAAGGGTTCGGGGCGGTAACATTTGTCCACCGCGCGATCCAATTCTTCGTGTGCCTTCTGGAGTGCGGGCGGCGTGGCGAGCGGATCGTAGAGATCGGCGAGCGTGGCGGTTTTTTCTTTGTAGGAGACGACGTGAGGAGTCTCTGACTTGGTTTTCTTGCCAGTGCCAGTCCGAGGAGAAGTGAGACTCGTCACCTCGTCTCCTACAGGTGATAGAAACTCCGCGCGGATGGACAGGACCTTTTGCGCGGCGGCCTCCACGGCGGTGCGTTGTTTCTCACTGGTCACACGTCTATTCCTAAAATGAGGACGGGAACATCTATATTTGCGGGACCGCGCTGCTGCAAGTCCCAGACAAACTGCTCGAAATACGAAACGCCGGTGGACATTTGCTCGGCGAGACTCTTAACAGGCACAACTTCAATCCCGGCCTCAATATGACCGAGGTTTTTGAAAATGGTCATCTTGGCACAGACGTTATAGACCATGAACGCATACTTGCCGAACTGAATTTCGACGCCGAGCTTACGCTTCACAAAATCCATGTCGCGAAACGCGCCCTTGGTTGCGCGCCCGGTCTTATAATCCGGCTCATAAAATTCAGTCGAGTAATTGCATGGCACCTTCCGATTTTGCCAACCGTCTGGCATGGCTGCCTTAAAGGCTTTGTTGAGTGCCCGAGGACTAAATAGCTTTCGGCCAGTCATGGTCTTTTCGCGACTGGTTTTGGTTCGGCACTCCTTGGCGTTTACACTGCGGATGGCAGTCGTGAGTTCAGCCAACAAATCGGGATAATGCGACGAAACAAATGACTCACCGTTGGCAAAGGAGAAGCGGCCAGCAATTCTCATAAATTGGGTTTAAGATTAAGTGACGGGATTAAGCGACCATGACAAAGGAATTTGGGAAACCTTTTCTCGCCCTGAGGGCTGATGAACGGGTTTACCTACGGGACGAGTGCGAAGTTCTCCAGCAGATAGCAATTCAATTCGTTTTCTCGTAAGCGCACAATACTCCGCAACGCGCTCCGCCCCGATCCCCCGACGCTCGTTCTTGAGCGCGCCAACAATGGTGGAGCCAGCTCCAGCATAAGGGTCAAAAACCCAGTCGCCGGGATTGGTCATCGAGAGAACACATCGCTCAACTAGTTCGATAGGGAACTGGCAAGGGTGGGCCATCTTTTCCGGATGATTAGCCTTCACATTAGGAAACTCCCAGAGACCGGAAGCCCATTCTTCTTGCATAAAGCTCCAGTAATCAGATGGATTTTTCCCGAGTGGGTTGCCACTCGGCTTCCCCTTTTTATCACCCTTGAAGTGGGTTTTCCCCGGATACTTTGAAGGAACGCGGATCGGGTCGAGATGGAAGATGTAGTCATCAGTCTTGGTGAACCACAACAGCGTCTCGTAGCGTCCAGAAAAGCGGTGGGTTGCGTGCAAACCGTGGTCGAAGTGCCAGACGATTCGGTTGCGAAGTTGGAGCCCCAGTTTTTTGAACCGGTGATAGAAGAAAACGTCGAGTGGGAAAATTTCGCCATCGTCCACATGATTGCCAACTTGCCAACAAAGACTGCCGTTGGAAGCAAGCACGCGAACCAGTTCTACAAGCAAAGGCTGCATCTGCTCCAAGTAATCTTCGATAGGCACTTGGCGTTCGTAGGCTTTGCCGATGTTGTAAGGTGGCGAAGACAGGATCAGTCGATTTAGTCCGTCAGGCAGGGACTTTGTGAAAGCAAGTGTATCAGCTTGTGCGATGATAGCGTCAGCATCTTCGCTAAACGATTCAGCGACCTTAACTTGTTTTTTGAAAAGCGACATGACAGCAAATTATTACAGCACAGCCTGTCTAAACGAAAGGATCAAACTACTGGTTGGCTTTGCGCAGGTTTTGAAAAATCCGGCGCGGAGATCGTCGAGGAACATGGAACGGATGACCTTGAGGATGTCGCGCTCGCTGGTGTAGTGCCCGCCGATCTGGCGGCGTTCTTTAGGCTCCATCACGGCCTGAAACAACGAGCCGAAGATGGCGGGCGAGATGCGCGACCAATCAAAGCGGGTGCAGGCGAGCAGCGCATTGCGCATATCGCGGTTGAATTCGGCAAAGCCGAGTTGCTCGGAGAACAGTGCGCCGTTGACGTAGGGGAATGGCTGAAGTTCTTCGTCGAGGTTCTTCTGGCGCTTCTCGACGGGAGTGTTCAACACGCCGAACAATTGCGCGAGGCGCGGGCCAAGGTCGCTGCCGTCTTTGGCGGTGCGGTTCTCGATGTAGAGGCGGAAGGCTTCGCGCTGGAACAACCCGGTGTCCTCGGCGAAGAGACAGAACAGAACGCGCACGAGGAATTGTTCGAGGTTGTGCCCGGCGTAACCGCCAAATTCGAGGGTGTCGTGCAGCTCGCCGAGCATTTCGGTGGCTTCGATGTTGATGGGGTCTTGTTCCTCGAACTTGTGCTGCTTGTAACCGGGAATGAACGCGAAGTCGTGGATGTGCTGGTGTAATTGCGCGAGCGGGAACGTAACGCGGGTGTCTTCCTCCAGATCGTGCAGGACGACGTTGGCAAAATCCGAAACGATGACGTAGCGCGGGAGTTCCTTGTGCCGGCCTTCGGCGGCCATCGCCTGGATGTAATCGAACGCCTGCGTCTTCGCTTTGTCAAGGTCTTCGCCCTTGCTCTTGTGTTCGACGAGCAACATGCCTTTCCAGAGGAGATCAATCTTACCGAAGTTGCCGGAAGTTTTCAGGACGGGCACTTCAAAGCTGGCGACAGTGCGGCGCGGGAGGCCGAACACGGCAAAGAAGTCATTCCAGAACGTCTGTTTGTCGGCACTCTCGCTGGTGTAGTGCCGCGCTTCCTTGGCGAAGCGGATGGCGTTGTGGCGAATTTCATTCCAACTGAGCGGCATGGCGCGAAGGCTAGGGCAATTCCGGGGCGTGGTCAACGCGACCGAGGCTGCAAAGCAGGCTATGAAGTTTTCTTGTCGCGGTGCGAGCAAAACAGGAGGAGTTGTGTAGTTAGCAAAACAGGAAAGTTCTTGGTTACACTGCCCGTCTTTGAAAAACACCAACAACTGATTCATCGTCACGCGCCCGCCTTCATCCGCCATGTGCTTGAAGGCTTCACTCCGTGCTGGCCGCCGCTCCCGATCCTACACAAAAACCCGCCCTCCTGTTCACCAATCGCCCCACTTGATCTTTCCTGCTTTGCTAACTACAAAACTTTCCTGTTTTGAAAACTACGCGACAGGCTATGAAGTTTTCTTTGCGTGTGTGCAGACCATCGGGCAGAGTTCACGTTGAGTCAGGAATTAATTTATGATCGCAGCCATCACAGGTTTGATCGCCGGTCTGGTTCACGTCTGGTCGGGACCGGATCATTTGGCGGCAATTGCGCCGCTGGCGGCGCGTCGGCCGGAACGCGCGTGGATTCCGGGCGCACGCTGGGGCTTCGGCCATTCGGCAGGCGTGGCGGTGATCGGGCTGCTCTCGCTGTGGTTGCGCGATCTGCTGCCGGTGGAATTGCTCTCGTCCTGGGGCGAACGCATGGTGGGGGTGATGCTGCTCGGCATCGGTATTTGGGGACTTCGCAAGGCTTTCAAAAATAAAGTCCACGCGCATGAACACGAGCACGGCGGCGACCGGCACGTCCACGTCCATGTTCATTCGCATGGCCATTCGGAAAAAAAAGTGGTCGCGCACCGGCACACGCACGCCGCCTTTGGCATCGGCATTCTTCACGGGCTGGCCGGCAGTTCGCATTTTCTCGGCGTGCTGCCCATTCTCGCGTTTCCCACCAAGCTCGAAGCGGCGACCTATCTCGCGACGTTCGGTCTGGGCACGGTGATTTCCATGGCGACCTTTTCCTCGGTGATCGGCTGGGTGTCGGTGCGTTGCTCCATCGGCGGAGCGAAGGTGTATCGCGGCATGATGAGCTGCTGTTCGGTGGCGGCGATGGTGGTGGGCGTCTTCTGGTTGATCACCAGCTTCCGGTAAACGAGCCTGCGGTTTAGGGAAGAACCCTCATGCGATAGAACCTCTGCGGATAGTTCGTCGGATCAGAAACAACAAACTGGAAAAATTGGGAGCCAAAGGCATTGGTGAGCAATGGTGTCCATACGGCGTCGTGGTTGGGGCTGAAGGCCGCTTCGAGTCGAAGCGTTGCACCAACCGGGCAGAGCGCGGCGAATTGCAGGGTGCCGTCCGGCAACAAACTGGTGCTTAGAAAACTTACGGTGTTGCTGGCAAACACCGAAATCTGGACCGGCGGCGAATCCACCACGCCCCCCGGGCTGACTTCCCGGGCGGTCAACGAAATGGTTCCCAACTGGGCGTTGGTCCAGATGAACGTGTAGGGAGGCTGGTTCGACACCACGGCCAGCAGGGTGGAACCCGCATAGAACTCCACCCGCGTGACGTTATTGGTGTCCACGGCGGCATCCGCAGTCAGCGTAATGTTGGTTGGTGTGACGAAGGTCGTCGAAGGCAGCGGGTTGGTGATGGCGATGGCTGGCACCCGGCCGCTGGGGTCAAAGAAAAGTCCGCTCGCTATGGCTGGCAGGCCGTTGCTGCGGGTAATGCGAAATTGAACATGGCCTTTGATGTCCCACACTTCGTAAACGCCGTTGGTAAATGAAGGCAATACTTCGTGGTCCAACACCAAGCCCGAAATCCTATCCAGCACATCTATGGATTCGTTCCCCGTCACATCATCGTCACCGTTGCCGCTCCCGCTGCCACTGACGCTGTCCCAATCCATCAGGTACAATGCTACACGGTGAAAAGTGGTGTCCAAGAACTCCAAATCAAGCATCGCGTTCGTGCCTTGATGCCAGGCGGCTGCAATGCGCGAGGTTCCGTCGTCTGACTGAAGCCCCCGAGGGTCGGTGTTATAGGAAGGCCAGGAGATGATCTCGGCACCGGTGTTAAGCGCGAGATAGGAAGGTAGATTGGTGCTGTCACTGGTTATCAGATAACCTTGCCGGCCATATACCCCCAGCCAGCTACCCTGGTGGTTTGTATCGGATTGAAAAAAGGAAACAGCCGCGCCGGTCGCCTCGATGGTGACGGCGACCGGGGAAGAGGTGGCGCTGGCATTACTCGTGTCCACCACTCGGGCCGTGATGGTATAACTCCCGGTTGGTGGGTTTAGCCAATCGAACGAGGCAGGCACACCACCGTCTCCGTTGGCAAGATGAGTTCCATTCGTCAGAAACTCCGCGAAGACCAGATTGTTCGTGCCGCCTTTCGCGAACGCGCTGAGCGTGATTACGGCGGGCCTGGCAAAGAAGGAGCCATTGGTTGGTGTGATGATTGAAACGTCCGGACTGGTGCGCGGCGGATCCACAAACACACCGGTCAACGTTGCGGGATAGTCTGCCATGAGATTGCTGAAGGCAAACTGAACGTGGCCGACCACATCCCAAACCAGGTAAACGCCATTCGTGAAGTGGGCCACGGTCCGGGTGTCAAGCAAGTAGCCGGTGGCCGGGTCCGTCACCCGGATAGTCTGGGTGCCTCCGTTGTAGAACCAATCCAGACAATAAAGTTCGATGCGATGGGTATAGCTGTCGGCCAGATTCAAATCCAGCACGAAGTTGGTGTAACTCGACCAGACCCCGACAAAGCCATCGGTAAGATCCGTCTTTGGATTTTGCAGCGCGCGGCCATCCGGCGTCGAACTGGTCAAAATGCTTGAATCATTCCCGATGGGCGTGAGTGAAACATAAGCCGGCAAGTTGGTCAGGTCATTGATAATAACGTAGCCCTCCGCACCGTAAGTGCCGCTCCAGCCCCCGCCGTGAACCGGTTGAAAATTTCGAAACACCACGGCCGAAACCGGGGCGACAATGGCAACCACATTGTTGGAGGCAAGGGTCACCACGCCGAAGGCATCGGTCACCACCAGCGAAACGCTGTGCATTCCAGTGTAGAGGTTCGTAGAGTCAAGCACCGGCGGTGTGTTTGAAAAGACGGGACCGTAGAGCAAGCCATCCACGATGAATTGGTCGCCAACCACGGGAGCGGAAGAGGCGCTGACCGAGGCGGACAATATAACGTCGGCGGGTGCCGGGAACATCGAACCATTTGCAGGTGAGGTAATCACTATGACAGGCGGCTGGTAGGTGGGCGGTGGTAGCACGGATATGCTGATTTGATTGGAAGCCGAATAGTCAATGTTATTGTCAATCGCCACCGCGCTTAGAACATGTGCGCCAACCAGGGCGTTAGTCCAGTTGATAGCATAGGGTGCATTCGTCGCGGAGCCGAGCAGGAGTCCGTCGGCATAGAAGTTCACCTTTTGAATGGTGCCGTCCGTGTCCGAGGCGGCGGCGCGGATGAGGATGCTGCCAGGCAAATGGAATGCCTGAAGGTTGATAGGGTTCACCAAGGACACAAACGGAGGCAGGTTAGTAGGTCCCAGGAAAACGCCGCTGATGGCGGCGGAGGCCGGACCGAGATTCTGCACCCGCACATCTACGGCGCCATGGATTTTCCAAACCAGATACTTGCCGCCGCCGAAGTTCGTAACAACGCGGGAGTCCAGCATGGCTTGGCTGGCATCGTCAAACAAGGAGATGCGTTGACTCCTTCCGCTGCGGTCGGCGTCTAGGCAGTAGAGGGCCAGCTTGTGCCAGTTGTTGTCTGTAAGGTTCAAATAGAAACCCGAAACACCGATTCCTTTCCAAGCGGTGACGCTACCAGTACTGCCATCAGCGAGTTGAAGGAGCCTAGGATCCGAGTTGGTCGTGTTCCAGTTGATCGTAGCCAGACTCCATGGCAGCAGGCTGCCATAGGTGGCGTTTGCCGGTGTGGCTCCCGGTATCCAATGCGCATCTATCCCATAGTTTTGATTCCATCGGCCGTGGGTTCGCACGTCTTCGGCAATAAACTCGGCTTCCGCCCCGTTGCCAAAAGTGAGCGCGCTGACCAGGCAATCCGGCCCGGCCAGGTTGGTGAAGCGAAACTGAACATGGCCTTTGACCTGCCAAACCCACCATTGGCCGTTGTTGAAGTTCGCGACAACCCGCCGGTCCAGCAAATTAGTGGTGGTGGCGTCGAAAATTTCGACAAGTTGGGTCCGGTTAGAATGGTTCCAATCCCAGAAGTAATAGGCGACCTGGTGGTTCTTGTTGTCAGTCAGGTTCACATCCATCGTAAAGTTGGTCGGGGATGACCAGCCGGCCAAGTAACGGGCAGGTGAACCAGCTTGCTCCAAGCTCCGGGGATCCTGGCTGGTAGAGAGGTATGTGGTCAAGTAGGCGTTGCCGCCATCTACAAGCGCGTAGGGCGGCAGGTTGGTCGAACCGTTAGGGAACACATAACCGTCAGCCCCGTAGTGTGGTTTCCAATCACCCTTCGTTTGGGAATCAGTATGAAATAGAAAAGTCGAAGTCGGCGGTGGGGCGTTGGCCATCCGCGCCAGAATGTTGCGGGTGACTTGTTGGGCCGCTGGATTCTGCGCCGATGGACGGTTGCTGTGCGGATCCACCTCGTCCAACCCCCAGCTCCATTGCATGGAACCGGCGGCAAAGACCATGGCGCCATTCGTCGTCTGGTAACTGGTCGCGTCCGAATAGCTGATGTTCGCCCGCCCGGAGTTATTGAACAAGACATAAGGGGAGGCGAAGGCAACCTGGATGTTACTCGGCGAGGAACTGTTGGTCACGTCCACTTCGTAGCCCAGCAAACCCGGCAAGATCTGGCCGGGTTGCAAGTCGGTATTGGCAAATTCCCACTGGCTGGCATCGTTGACCACCAGCTCTCCCGAAATGCCGGCGGAGATAAAATTGACGCCCAACAGGGACGATTCATTGTCGTTCAGCGGCGGCGAATGGTAATTGACGGTTGTGAACTTGTTGGAGGAAGTTTTCGCGACGGGATCGGTGAGACTCTTGTAGCAAACCTCGGTTCGATTGGCGGTACCGTCCACCATGCTCGGTTCAAAGCGCACCTGCCAGTAGCAGGTGTTCGCTGAAAGAAAGGCCAGGTTCACCCCGCGATCGCGTGCCGCCTGCACATTCCACCGCATCGGGTAGGACCAATACTCGTCATGGCCCATGGAGATGAAAGCCTTGTGGCTCGAAAGCAGGTTCGTCCGCTCATGGATGTCCACACTGGTGCAGTAGGAAACATCGTAGCCCTCTCGCTCCAGCCAATGCACCAGACTGGACTCCCAGCCCGCGCCGGCAATGCTGCTATTGGCGAAGAAGTCTCCCGAGCCATTCCAGTAAGACAAATATCCGGCCGGCCCGCTGGCGTACGGGCGGTTGAAGGAAACTTTCTGGGCTGGTGCCGGGTAGCTGTTGAAGACATAGAGCGAGGCACCGCCCCAGTTGTTATAGGCCTGGTAGGTGGCAAAACTCATCTGGGCCAGCAGATCCGTGGGCCGGTTGTCATCCCGCACGGCGAAGATGATATAGCTTTGTTTACCATCCTGAACACCCGTGAGCCGGACCAGGTAGGCACCGCTCGCCCAATCGGTCGGGTCACCCGGGGTCGCGGGTATGTTCAAAGCAAAAGGATTGGTCCAGCTACACTCGATCAGGCCCGTGGTCGGATCCCGGGCTGGCTGCGATTGGATGCACCCGGAGTTGGTGACCGGGCCAAGCAGTTCCCGCGCGCCGGTTCCGCCATACCATCCGATGCGGAAAACTTCCAGGATGTAGTTCCGATTGGTGGTATTGACGAGTAGGTTGATCTGTCCGCCACGATTCACGCTCGTCAACGAGGCATAGCCTTCAATTTCCCGGTTTGGCGCCGGGTTGGTGAGCAGCCAATTCGCCGTGCCAGGCTTTTGGTTCTCCAAGGCAATGACTGTGTTGGTAAAAGGCTGGGAGCGGACTTCCACCAGCGTGGCAAGGTTCAGGGTGAAGAGGACCAGCTTGACAACATGACCCAGGCGGCGGCCGTTTGGTTTCGCGAAGGACAAACGGGCGCAAGTTTTCTGCAAACACAACATAAGTCGTTTTGGGATGGCCTATCCTACACCCGTTTCCAGCGTTTGCTCAATGTTTATTGTTACTTACCAGATAATAACCTTGAATTACAGGGGTGGATGTGCAAGGCTCCCGGCCAATGCGAGTTTTTCGAGCTGTCACCCGATTTTTTATTTTCAAATGGATGCTCGTTTGTTTTATTTGTGTTGGCGTCGCCGGCAACCTCTTCCCGCAAGGATCTCTGTTCACCTATCAGGGCCGGCTTTTAAGCGAGGGCAATTCCGCCGCTGGCATTTTTGATTTCACCTTCACAATTTTCGACACGGACACCGCCGGTAATGTGGCGGGCAACACCATCACGAACCCGTCCGTGACCGTGACCAACGGATTGTTCACCGTGACGCTTGATTTTGGAACGGGTGTCTTCACCGGGCCGGCGCGGTGGCTGGAGATCGCCGTTCGGCCCGGTTCGATGGGAGCTTTCACCGTCCTTTCGCCAAGGCAGGCCGTCACGGCTGCGCCTTATGCGATCACGGCGGCAAACCTGACCGGTGGCGTGGCCTTCTCGCAACTGCCGGCCAATGTCATCACCAATGGTGCCAGCGGATTAATTTTGAGCGGCAGCTTTGCGGGCAATGCCGCCAGCCTGACCAACCAAAATTTTTATTTGTCCGACGCGGCACTGGCCGCAGACACCAACGCCGCTTATTACATCAACACGACCGGCGTGGCCCTGGCGGAAGACCGTCAGAGCATCGCCGGTTTCATCGCCGAGCTTAAGCGTCAGGGAGTGTGGACCAATCTGGTGGACGCGGGGTTTTTGAAAACCAATCTCGGTGCCTCGGCTTTGAAGGTCACAACCTTGATGGGCCGCGCTTGTGCGGTGTCCAATCTTCAATTCACTTCGTGGGGTGCGCGCTTCACCAATGGCAATTCGGTGTCCACTTTTCTGGTGGTTTCCAACCTCCCCGATTTGCGGACCAACACCCTGGTCGCCGTGGTGCGCGGACCGGGCGGGGCGTTCACTTCCATCACCTGGCCGCAAAACTTGATCGGGGTGTTTGGAAACCAAGGCGCGCGCGGTGAACGAATCTCCTACGACAATTACGCAGACGCCGTCTTCCGCGAAGCCAGCACGGATACGCCCAGTGGAACGTGCTACTTCAGTTATTTCGCGATCTTAAATTCTCAGGTCGTGGACAACAAGCGCCGCGTGGTGGCGGCGGCGTTCAGCGGCACGAACGTGACGGGCTGGTTCGACGGTGTGCCGTGCCTGCTCCACGCGACACAGGTGTCGCCAAATTATTTGGTCACCGGCCCGCTGACCAATCTGTGGATTGGCAACACGCCGGACGGCACCCGGCCGCTGACCGGAGAGGTGGACTGCTGGATGGTTTTCAACAGCGTGTTGAACCAGGCTCAGTTGGCCGCCGTGGAAAAAGCGGCTCGATGGCTGGAGCCAGGAGATCAAAACATCGTTTTTATTGGTGATTCCCAGGGAATCAATTCAGCCGAGGAAATCCAATATTTCTCTCCCTCAATCTATTTCACCAACGGCTGGCCTTGGCAGTACATGAACAGCGGCATGAACGCCCAAAACCCCTGCTGGTGGAACGAGTGCCAGTCGGGAACCACCACCGCGACGTGGGCGCAACCGGCCTTTGTCGGCTACCAGTATCTCACCAATCGCGTGGCTCTTGATGGCTTGGGTGGCAAGGTGAAAAAGCTTCGTATCATCTGGGGCGGGTTGGGCGTGAACGATCAGTTGCAAAGTTATGACGGCAACGCGTCGCTCAACAACATCTCCAACCTGCTGCTGACCTGCCGCTCGTTCGGTGCGGAAGTTTGGGCCATCACGCAAAACGCCCCCGGCACCAACATTGCAGCGACCGTCGGCGGCGGTGCAAACTGGACAACGCTGCAAGACACCAACCGCCAAATGTGCAACGCCTTCCTGCGCGCAAATCCGCAGATGTACGACCGATTGATTGATCGCGACTTGCTCCTGACGCCCCAACTGATGAATGACACGAGCCAACCGACCGGCATCACCCGGGACGGATTGCATCTCCGAATGGCAGGCAATCGGCTCCAAGCGCAGTTCGTGCTGGCGCGCGAGACCGGCGTGGATCTCCTCAATGCGGTTTATGATGCGAGTGGCAACGTAGTATCGTCCGTCGCCAGCGGCAACACGACTATTTTGGGAAGCGTTTCCGCTGCGAATATTTTTCTGAACGGCAGCTCCAACTTCCTCGTCTTTGGCGCCACCAATTCCGCCCCCAATTCAACTGCTGCCCCGGCAACATGGGTGGATGTCTCGGTGAAGAACGACACCAATCACTATCGGCTGCCGCTCTACAAGTAGCTCCCTTTCGAGAGGCATGCCATCGCGCAGCCCCCAGCAATTCTTAACGTGAAGCAATCAGTTCCACCTCTCGCAGTGGACGGAGCGCGATAAGACAGGCGCGGATTGCCCTGAATCCTTTTTTGCCCACGCGCAAACGAAACGCGAAGTTGGCCGCCAACCGGTCGTAGCCATAGCGACGAATCCCCACCGACTCAATCCGGTAACCCAGCACGGTGACGAGGTTGCCGAGGTTCTGCGCGTTCCAATCGTAGAGATGATGATTCGGTTCGTCCGGCTGATAGCTGGCGTAACGCCGCTCTCGTTCCCACGGCACATGCAGGATCAGTTTGCCGCCAGGTTTCAGCACGCGCGCCATTTGCCGCAAGGCTTCGGCGGGTTCCAAAAAATGTTCCAAGGCATGATGGCAAATCGCAACGTGCGCCGTGGCGTCCGGCACCGCCGCGAGGTCGCCAACAAATTCAATGCCCAGTGCCCGCACTCGTTCCGCGAGAAATCCCGAAGTGTCGCAGCCGATCCGCCGGGCGCAATGCAACCGTCCAAGATTCCAGCCGGCCCCAACGCCCAACTCGAAAACCACGTCCCCGGCTTGAACATGCGGCTGCAATTTCGCGGCGCGCAATGCCAGCAACCACGGCAGACACTCGGGCCGCAGCGCACGCTTATCTTCGTGGTAGGCCTGGCCAGACGATCCCTGATAAAGTCTGGCCGCCGGATCAAGTTCGGATTTCATGCCGTAAATTTTGGAGACTGGTCGGCAGGCTATCAGTGGGGTGCGGTAGTTTCAACCGGGTTTGCTCAAGCGGTGTAACCGAGAAGACTCCTGCCCCGTTGAAAAGCAAACCGCCGCTGAAGGGTTCCAGCGGCGGTTCGTTAAAGGCCGGGATGATTATTTCGGCTTGCTGTCTTCGTAGGCCTTCTCTTCCGGCGTGTATCTCGCTTTGCGCGCGGCGGCCTTTCGTTGTTCGGCGCGCAATACTTTGCGATCCTCATCCAGTTGTTTCTGTTCATCCGCTTTCAATTCGGCTTCGGCGCGCAGGACGCCAGGCAGATGGCTTTTCATTTCCGCTGTGTGTTGGGCGGCCAGTTCCGGGGTGCGGAGGACGGTGGGTTTCATCAGCACGAGCAGTTCTTTGCGTTCCTTCGTGTCGGATTTGCTCTTGAACAATTCGCCGAGCAGGGGAATGTCTTTCAAGATCGGCACGCCGGATTCGGCCTTGCTGTCGGAGTTGCGGATGAAGCCGCCGAGGATGATGGTGTCGCCATCGCGGACGGCCACTTCCGCCGACAGCGTGCGGTTGACGGTGTTGGGCACGTCGCCGACGCCGGCGATGGTGGTGGACTTGGCACTCAGTTCGTTGATCTGTTCGTCAATCTGCATCACCACGAGGCCGTCCTGGTTGATGTACGGCGTCACGTTCAAGCCGATGCCGACCTGCAACTGCTGGTAGGAATTTCCCGAGCCATAAGCGCCACCGCCGTAACTGCTGGTGACATAGGGAATCGTGCTGCCGATGAAGATGGAGCCGGGCGTGGCGTGGGTGGTGAGGATTTGGGGACGTTGCACGACGTTGGCACGACCGGAGGAGATCGCGGCTTGCACGGCCACGTCAATGTTGCCGGTGTAACGGCCGAAGTAATTCAGCCCGCCGGCGGCGGGGAACGCAGTGGAAGAATTTGACACAAACGTGTTGCCGAAAAATTTGGCCAGCGTATCCAGACTGCCGCCGGAAGAGTTGGCCGTGCCGCCAATGGTGCCGACGATGTTGGAGCCTTGCGTAAAGTTGCGCGGATTTTGGCCGGCGCTGATGCCGTAATTCCAGTCGTGGCCGATTTGCACATCCAAGATCACCGTCTCGATCAGCACCTGCGCCAGCACCACGTCGAGCTTGGCGATGACGCTCTTGATCATGTCCATGTCCGGGCGGGTGGCGAAGATGAGCAGCGAGTTGGAGCGCTCGTCGGCGATCATTTTCATCTGGCCGAAAAGCTGGAGGTCGCCGGAAGACGACGCCTTGCTGATCAGCTTGGACAAGCGGTCGGTGAAACTGGCGGGCTGGCCGCCGGGCTGGCCGCCGATCGCGCCGGGCTGGCCACCAATGCCACCCTGGCCGCCGTAAGGTGAAGCTCCACCAAAACCGCCGCTGGCTCCGGTGCGATTGAGGGCGCCGGAAGTTGCGGAGCGGGTCGCGCCGCGCGTGCTGCCGCCGCGTGAACCCGTGCTGCCGCCACCACCGCCGCCGCTGGCACCGAGACTGTTCAAGGCCTCCGCCATTTCACTGGCCTTCGCGTATTTGATCGGGATGACTTCGGAGACGAATTCCGACGGCACGTTCACGTCAATCTGATCCACCATTTCCAACATGCGCTTCACGTTTTCCGTGTAGTCGCGGATGATCAGGATCATGCTGCCGTCCATCGGCAGGATGGAATTCAATTTGGCGAACGGCTGGAGGGCCGGGACCATTTCGCTGGGCTTGGTGTATTTCAACTGGACGACGTGCGTGATGTACTGGCCGAGGTCGGGAAGTTCCGCTGCCGGGCGGGTGTCGTTGATCGCGCCTTCGGTGTGGGCCTGTGCGGCGGGAACAACCTTTACGAACTTGTCGCCAACATTTACGAGTGAAATGCCGTTCAACGCGAACACCGCTTCAAATGCCTGGAGCGCCTCGCGCTTGGTGAGCGGCGTCTGCGTCTTCAAGGTGATCTGCGGCGAGCCGAGATTGGCTGGCTGCAAAATGGTGCGGTTGACCAGCTCGGAATAAATTTTCAAAACCTCTTTCAAATCCGCCGCCGGAAAATTAATCGTGCCGGCGGGAATCATTTCCTCGGCGGCGGCCGGGGCGGTGGGTGCGGGGACTGAAACTTTCAGCGTGGGCGCATTGGTTGCGGCCGGCGCGGCGTCAACATGCGCGGGTGCGGCGGCGGCTTCGGTTTTGTTCGGATGAATCGTCTCCAGGCTGGCGTTGGTTCCGGCCGTGACGGTCAGGCCGCGGGTCGCGGAAAAGTTTGGGGCGGTGGCCGCCGGGTTTTTCGAGGTGTGCTTGGTCGGGGTCTGCGAACAGGAGACGGCACCGAGCAGGAGCAGGAAGGCGAGTGACTTTTTCATTGTTTCTTCGGAGTAGCAGGTTTGGAATTGTCCGGCGCGGCCGGCGCGGTTTTCGTCGGAGGCACCGGTGCGGGTGCCGGTTTGGCGGCGGGCGCGGCGGCGACCTTGACGTTTTTCTGGTAGCTGGCGATCAGGGTGATGTTGGCCTGCAACTGCTGGCGCGGCGGATCCGGGCGGACGGACAAATCGCGGACGCGCACCAGCGAGTCGCCGGAGCCGAGGTTGTAGAGAAAATCCACGAGTTGTTTTTCCCCGGCGGCCACGGTGATGGTCTGGATTTGCTCCATGAAAAACTGGTTGGTGCGGGTGATGAGCCGGCCGTTGCCGCCGATGGCGACGCCGCTTTGCGCCGCCTGGGTCTGAATCGTGCGCAGGAAAGCCACCGCTTGATCTTCGGGCGGGACGTTGCCGCCGCCGCGCTGCATTTTTTCCACTTCTTTTCCGATGTCGTTGGTCTTTTGAAACGCCGCATCGAAAGTCGCCAGCGTGGTGTTGGCGGCCTCCAGCCGGCTGCGGATGACGCCCCAATCGGAGAAGTGGGGCCAGACCCAGAAAATGTTGATGACGAGAAAAAACGCCATGCCCACGGCGACAACGAAGCGGCGTTCGCTCGAATTTAATTTTGAAAGATACGTATTCACTCCGCCTCCCCTTTTTTCAGTTCCAGCCCGAAGCTCCAGCGCACCGCGCCTTTGCTTGCATCAACGGAGGTCTGAAGCGCGTCACCACCGTCCTTTTTGAAGAGATCCTGGTTGTCCCCCGTGGTGGCTTTGCGGACGTTGCCGCTGAAATCAATCACGTCGTTGACCTGAGCGGAGGGCGCGGTGCCGGTGAGCATGACGCGTTTGCCGTCGTTGAAGTTCATGGAATCCACCGTGACGCCCGACGGAATTTTTTCGGCGACCGCTTCCCAACTGTCCAGTGCGGCAAATCGCAGGGCCTGCCGATCTTTGAGAATGTCGAAGCGCGCCTTGAGCTGGAGGGAATTGGTGTAGTCGTAGCAGTGTTCCGCCACGGTCTGCTCCTGCTGGGCGGTCTGATGGTCGAACACGCCGGCGGCCACGAAAAAAATCAGGCAGCCGATGAGATAAAGGCCGAGGACGGCACCCAGGCCACGCATCCACAGGCGATCCACGAACTGCTGCTGGTAGCGTTTGGCAAACTCCGGCGGGAGCAGATTCAGATCGTCAGTGGATTCAGCGACGCGTTTGGCGGTGCGGGCGGCGAGATCGGCGGGGGCGACGGGCGCGAGGGTTTTCACCGGCGTGCCGAGACCTTCGCGCAACGGCGATTCCCATTCGCCCGCCGCCGCCGCGTCCGCCACGAGATGCCAGTCCGGCGGCGAAGTGATCCAGCCGTCGAGTTCCCCGGCCCAGGCCATGTGAACGAGCTGATCCTTCAAACTGGCCGCGCGGTTTTCGCCGAGGCCGACGGAAATCAAACCGACGCTTTGCAGCGTGCCGCCGTACCACCAAGCGACGAGCGCGGAGTTCGGGCTTTCGGGAAAAATCCACGCGCCCTCGCCCTCCACCTTGGTGGCGAGCAATTGATCCAACATCGGCAGTTCCAGCCGGTCGGCCATGAAACCCTGGCCTTCGAGCTGGCCGAGAAATTTTTCCACCGCATTGCGTTCGGCGACGATGAGGATGACGGTCTGCAGGCCGTCGGGTTTCGCCGAGGGCAGGAGGTACAGGCTCCACACCGCCTGGGTGACGGGAATGGGGGAAAGTTTTTCCAACTGCAACTCCACCATCGTCCGTGTCTCGGCGGGAGTGGCCGGGGGGAATTGCGCGGCGCGGATGAAGACGTGTTCCGGCGGAAGCCAGGCGACGTTCATTTTTTTCTGAAAGAGCGCGCCCCAGCTTTTGACGCTGAGACCGGGCGGCAGCGTTTCCCCGGCCTTGGCGGTGTGCTCGCGGTTCAAGGAGAGGTTCTTGTTGAACTGCCAGACGCGGCTACCGTTCAGGCCGGCTTGAATGAGGTTGCAGGAATCCCAGCGGGGCATATCAGAGAAAAGTTTCGAGTTTCGAGTTTCGAGTTTCGAGTTTCCCGCAACGCGTAAATCGTAAATCGTAAATCGTAAATCGTCGGGGTTTCATTTTAGCTCTGAATCCTTTGCAATTTGTTGGAGCCTTCGGCGAGCACGTCGAGGTGTTCCTCAATCTGCGTCACGCGCAAAACTTCTTCGATGGTGGTCTGGCCGCCCATGACTTTGTTCCAGCCGTCGGTGCGAAGCGTTCTCATGCCGGCTTCGATGGCGTGCTGCGCGATGGTGGTGGCCGACGAGCGGTTCATGACGAGCGGGCGGATGGCCTCGGTGACAATGAGCAGTTCGTAAATACCTTTGCGCCCCTGGTAGCCAAGCTGGCGACATTCTTCGCAGCCCGCGCCGCGCATGAATTTCGTCGTGGCCACTTCGTGTTCCGGGAAGCCGATCTTCTGGATGTAATCGGCGGAAACTTTCTGCTCGACCTTGCAATGCGGACAAATGATGCGGACAAGACGTTGTGCCATGACGGCTTCGACGGACGACGCCACGAGGAAGGGATCAATGCCCATGTCAATCAAGCGGGTGAACGCGCTGGAAGCGTCGTTCGTGTGCAGCGTGCTGAAAACCAAATGTCCCGTCAGTGAGGCGCGAATCGCGATCTCGGCGGTTTCCAAATCGCGGATTTCCCCGATCATCACGACGTTCGGATCCTGCCGCAAAATATGGCGCAGACCCATCGCGAACGTCAGCCCAATTTCCGGGCGCACCGCGATCTGGTTGATGCCCTTGAGTTCGTATTCCACCGGCTCCTCAATGGTGATGATGCGCTTCTGGATCGAGTTGATGGAACTGAGAAAGGCGTAGAGCGAGGTGGATTTGCCGGAGCCGGTCGGGCCGGTGACGAGGAAAATGCCGTGCGGCTTGATGATGATTTCGCGGATCATCGCCTCGTCTTTCGCCGCGAAGCCCAGCTTCTCCAGGCTTAGGAAAATTTTTCCGCGCGTCAGCAAGCGGAGTGACACGCTTTCGCCATAGACCGTCGGCACGGTGGAAACGCGGATGTCAATTTCCTCGCCCTTGATGCGGACATTGATGCGGCCGTCCTGCGGCAGGCGCTTTTCAGAAATGTTCATCCCGCTCATGACCTTGATGCGCGAAATGATCGAGGACTGAAAGCGTTTCAACTGCGGCGGCATCGGCGTCTGGTGCAGGATGCCGTCAATGCGGTAGCGGATGCGCAGCTCATCCTCCTGCGGTTCGAGATGAATATCCGTGGCGCGATCTTTGAACGCTTCCCAGATGACCTGGTTGACGAACTTGATGACGCTGGCTTCCTGGTCGCCTTCGGTGATTTCCTTGTCGCCGAGCAGCAGTTCCAGCGATTCATCCTCGCTGGCGTCCTTCATTTCGTCGAGGGTCTCCGCGCCGACGCCGTAATATTTTTTCAGCGCCTTTTCGATTTCCGCCTTGGGCGCGAGGGCGAAGTTGACCGGGCCGCGCGCGTCGAACCGCACGGCATTGAGCATGGCGGTGTCGAACGGATTGCTCACCGCCACCTGCACGGTGCCCTCGACGAGGTTGGTCGGCAGCACGGAATACTGAAAGGCGACCTTGGTGGAAATTTTGGTGCGGGCCGGCAGGGGGATTTCGAGTTTGGGCAGATCAAGGAACGGCCAGTTGAGTGCGGCGGAAAGTTTTTGGAGAAACACGTCCTCGGCCATGCCCCGTTCGCGGCAGATGAACCCGAGCAGCGACTCCTGCGAGCCGCTTTCCACCGCCACGCGCCAGGCCTTGCTGTGTTCATCGAACTGGGCCGGGGTCACCAACCCCAGCCGCGCGAAAAAGTCTTTTAGCGTTACAAAGGACATTTAATTACCGGTCATACGTTTCCGATTGATACACGCGAGATTAGGAAAAGTTGCGGGGAGAAGCAAATTATTCAGAGGAAACCTTCCGGCCAGGGGCAGAAACAACAAGGGCCGGACTTGCGTCCGGCCCCATGAGAACAAATCACTCGAACCTCATCGCTGGTGCGGCGCCGCAGACATACGCCTAACATCACACACACGGAACACTGCGAATTGCATCTCAACGACACGATGAGAATACACCGGTTAGAAAAACGCGCATGTCACCAGATGTGGGGACAAGGGTGCTCAACCGCGTCTCCGCAGAACCTGGTCGCGTGGCCATTGCGTTTTGAGCAACCTAAAGCTTGCGACTCCAAGTGGTGCAGGGCTACCGTCTCGCGCATGAATCTTGAAGATCATTTGGGTGACATCATCCGCAAGGCGCGTTCGATGGCCGGCGTCGCGCCCGCCGCCGCCGCGTCCGCCGCCGGTTTGACCGAGGCGGAATTGACCGCCCTGGAAACCTCCGGCACCACGGTGAAGAAAATTAATTTCACCGCGCTCGGGCCGTTGCTCGGTTTGAACGCCGCCAAGTTGGAAGGCATCGCCAAAGGCTGGCTGCCGGAAAAAAAAGACCTCGGCCTCTGGCGCGAGCTGCATCAGATCACCACCACGGAAGACGGCTGCGCGGTGCATTGCTATCTTGTGTGGGATGAAGTCACACGCGAAGCGGCCGTGTTCGACACCGGCTGGGACGCCGCGCCCATTTTGAAAATGGTTGAGGAAAATCAGCTGCAACTGAAGCACGTCTTCATCACCCACACGCATCCCGACCACATGGCGGGGCTGGCGAAAATCCGCGAGGCCTTTCCCAAAATCCATTTGCACACCGACGCCAAGGGTTCGTTGCCGCAGCACAAGAACCGGCGCAACGACTGTCTGCACCTGGGCAGCCTGCGCATCACGAATCGCGAAACGCCCGGCCACGCGGAGGACGGCGTGACCTATCTCGTCGGCAACTGGTCGGAAGACGCCGCGCATGTGGCCATCGTGGGCGACACGATCTTAGCCGGCTCGATGGGCGGCGGCAATGGGGCGTGGGATCTGGCGCGGGAAAAAGTGCGCGAACAAATTTTAACGCTGCCAGCGGACACGCTGATCTGTTCCGGCCACGGGCCATTGACGACCGTCGGCGAAGAAAAGGCGCACAATCCGTTTTTTTGATCAGCCCTGTTTGGCATCTGATTTCAACGCATCGGGAAACTTGACGCGGCGAATGGAAAATCCTATGCTGCTCCTTGGTTGGTGGTCATAGCTCAACGGTAGAGTCCAAGCTTGTGGAGCTTGTTGTTGCGGGTTCGAATCCCGTTGGCCACCCCAACTCTTTCCCCTTCGCGCGCATCCGTAGCTCAATTGGATAGAGCTTCTGACTTCGGATCAGATGGTTACAGGTTCAACTCCTGTCGGATGCACCATTCATAATCAACGACTTGCAGAATATAAAAACTCTGCAAATTCGTTTTCTTCCTGACAAATCCCTGACAAAAGTTGACATCTCACTTCATTTCCGGCCTGGTCCACCATCAAATTTAGAATTAGCTATTCAGATTAATTATTACACTCAGAATTATAATAACTTTCATATCACGGTATTTTTCGGTATCCTTTTGACCATAAAATCGAATCAGAATTACCGAAACTATGGTCATCCGAGCAAAATTTCCGCAGGTTTATGAATTTCAAAGCCCCAAAAACGGCCAATACTGGCAGGTCTCAGCCAGATCAGCAAAATGGGGTTTGAATGAGCGCAAGACGTTTTCCAAAAAGGAATTGGCATTAAAACACGCTCAAGGCATAGAAGCGCAACTTGTGAAATTTGGCAAACACCCAGACGTTCCCAAAGAGCAAATCGTGCTGGCGGAACGGTATCAACAATTGACCTCAAAACTGACCTTCGCCCCGATGTCCGATGCTTCGGGGAGATTGAGCAAATAATCAAACCGGCATTTTGGCGGGAGGTAGAGAATGCTGTCAGCGTGGTAGGCAGTGGGATCATCCACCCGTGAACCACGGCGGGATGAGGCACCAGATTTGTCGAGCTTGATGCGCTGCTGAGAAAACCGCACCTCAGCAAACCGCAGGAAGATCAGCCCGAGAACGGGTTGGGAGTATTGGGCGGCGCTGAGACTGGAATTGGCACGGAATTGATCGGCGGCATCCCATAGCCTTTTTTCGAGTGTGTCCGTGGCAGCATCTTTTTCGCTTGGAGCGACCCATTGCATAGTTGCCCGGAAGCGTATGCAGGAACCTCTACCCAGCAAGGCAAAAGGTGACGCTCACACACATATTCAAACTCGCCTCTCCAACGTGGCTCCAACGAAACATAAAGCCCTTGCGGGCCATCGTGAGCCGTGGAAAACATCAAACGTCCCGAACAGTTCCAAACGCATCCTGGGCGAGGCGACGGGTCATTGGCCCGGCAACACCTGATAAAACCGTCTTGGGTTGTTCGGCTGCGTCGTATCGGTGCTGTTGTCGTTCCAAATTTGCAGGGGCGCAGTCAGGGTGATGTTGGTGAGCGTCACCCAAGAATTTGTGTTGGCCAAATCTGCCGTGCTCTGAATGCGGTACGTGTAGCCCACGGTGCCGCTGATGATAACGCCGGGAAATAGTCCCAGCGAGACATTGGCGGGATTGACCACCACTTGATACGGCGCATTGGTCACGCTGCCGAACGAACTGTTGACCACGACAGAATAAAGACCAGCGTTGGTGAACTGGATCGAACTCAGCGTCAGCGTAGCATTCGTTGCGTCGGTCACAGCGATCCCATTCTTGAACCATTGAAAGTTCAGCGGCCCGCTGCCCCATGCTCCCACGCTCAAGATATTGGTCTGTCCCCAATAGGTGATGCTGCCGCCAAATGGAGTTTGCAGAAATGGGCGCATGTACAGGTTGGCAACGGAACTGGTCACGCTGCCGTAGGCATTGGTGACGATCACAGCATAATCGCCCAAGTTCGCCGGCCTGACGTTGGTGATGCTCAGGGTGGTGTCCGTGGCGTTGAGGGAATTGGAACCGTGGAACACCCAATGATATGACAGCGGATCGGTGCCGTTGGCGGTGACGTTGAAAGAGGCCGTGCCGTGGGCATTCACCAGTACGTCTTGGGGTTGCGCCGTGATTGACGGCGGCGAGGGCGGCGGCGCTTCACTGCTGTACAACTGCGACACTTCGCTGGCGGACAAGGCACGGTTGTAAATTCGGACATCGTCAATCCGGCCATCAAAATACTGACCTGCCCATGATCCAATGTACAAGTCGCTTTGAGTAGTATTAAGGCTGCTGCCTCCGGGTGGAAATGAATTCCAACTAAAAGGTGCCCCATCCAAAAAACCATAAACGTAATTGGTCATTAAAGTTAGCGTCAGCATGTGCCATCGGCTGTCAAACATGCCAAGCCCCGCAATTGTAAAATCAGCGAACCCGCCTTGCATCGCAAAGAAAAGCG
>JANYDP010000361.1 GCA_025363535.1 Verrucomicrobiota bacterium
GCTTTGGTGATCTGCATCATGGCACGCATGGCCGATACGATATTTCGCCATCTGACGAAATGTCAACGGTTGACAGCTTCGACCGGCGGGCTAGGATTTCCGCCGTGCCCCGGCACTTGAACAATCATGATTCTCTCTGAATTTAAAAAATCATTGACCCAACAGCGCAACCGAAACATCCGGTTCATCCTGCCCACCGGCAGCCAGGTGCCGCCACACGCCCACGTCACCGAAGTGGCACGGATGGACAAACGGTTCATTGATTGCGGCGGAACCTTTCGCACCGAGGTGACCTGCCGGCTGCAGACCTGGTTTGCCGACGACACAGATCATCGCCTGACGGCGGGCAAGTTGCTCGGCATTCTGGAAAAGTCCGCCCTCTTCCTCGAAACAGAAACTCTCGAAGTCGAGGTCGAGCACGAAGCGCCATTTATCTCCCAGTTTCCAATTTGCAACGTGGAGGCGGACGGCGAAGCCTTGGGGTTACGGCTGGGCCTCAAGCACACCGCGTGTCTGGCTGAAGACAAATGCCTGCCACCGCAGCTAAACAAACCCTCCATTTTCAAAACCATTCCCAGCCTGCAGCCCGGCAAGTGCTGCGCTTGATCACAACTCATGCCCATGACCAAACCGCTTATTCTGATTCTTTGCACTGGCAACTCCTGTCGCAGCCATCTCGCCGAAGGCATTCTCCGCGCGGCCTTGGGCGACGCCTTCAACGTCCAGAGCGCCGGCTCGAGTCCGGCGGGCTATGTCCATCCACTCACCGTGCAAGTGATGCGGGAAATTGGTTTGGATATTTCCAAACATCACTCCAAGCACATGAACGAATTTCTGGCGCAACCGGTGGAGACAGTCATTACCGTCTGTGGCAATGCGGACCAGGCCTGTCCCATGTTTCCGGGCCAGACCAACCGCCATCATTGGGGTTTCTATGATCCCGCCAAGGCCGACGGCACGGACGAAGCCAAGCTGGAAGTTTTCCGCCGTGTCCGCGATGAGATCCAACGCGTCTTCCAGGCTTACGCCGCCGGGCGGCTGGATGCGTTTCAAAGGTAACGTGCAAAAAGAAACCCCGCACATCGGACAACGTGCGGGGTTTTGTTTGCTGACAGATTCAGCCGGGAAGTTTTTCGTCGAGCATCTCCGGGAACATCACGCCTTCGCTCACCTTCGTCACCGGCCCGGTCATCAAAATGTCGAAGTCGTTGCCAATCTCGATGGCGAGCTTGCCGCCGGGCATGTGGACGGTGATCGAGCGGTCGCACAGACCCAGCTTGTGCGCCACGGACGCCGCCGCACTGCTGCTGCTGCCGCTGGCCAGCGTGTAGCCTGCGCCGCGCTCCCAGATTTCAATCTGGATGTTCGCACGGTCGAGCACTTTCAAAAATTGCACGTTGATGCGTTTCGGAAAGTTTGGATGCACCTCCAGCAACGGACCAAATTTATGCGCCAGCTCGGAACTAATTTCGTTCAGCGGCAGGACGCAGTGCGGATTGCCCACCGTCGCAGCGCAGTAGGTGAACTCGCGGCCGCCCACGGAAATTTTTTCATTCAGGACTTCGCGATCCGGCCCGGTGACGGGGATCTTCGTGCTCGTGAAACTGACCTTGCCCATTTCCACACGCACCATTTTGCCGTCGTCAAACACGGTGGATTTCACCACGCCGCCGGGAGTTTCAATGGCGAACTCCTCCGTGCAGACCAGCTTGCGATCCCACAAATAGCGCGAATAAATGCGCAGGCCGTTGCCGCTCTTCTCTGCTTCGCTGCCGTCGGGATTGTAAATGCGCAGACCGAACGGCGCCTTGGTAGAAGGCAATGGCCCAAGCAGAATGCCGTCGGAGCCGACGCCAAAATTGCGATGGCAGATGGTCTTGATCTGCGGAATCGTGAGCGGCGCGGGCAGATCCTTCGGGTCCATGACCAGGTAGTCGTTGCCAAGCGCGTGATATTTCCAAAATTTCATCGGGCGGACGCTACTGGAAAAAGCGGAAAGCGGAAAGCGGAAAGCGGAAAGAACGCATACGGCATGTCTGAACTGGCCGCCAGTTAAGACTGGCCCCTTCATCACAAGTTCATATTACGGTGCAAATTTGTCACGATGCCACAATAAACGGTCGGCGAGAATTGGAGGGGAATAAACTGCTCC
>JANYDP010000466.1 GCA_025363535.1 Verrucomicrobiota bacterium
CCGCACTTGGTGCATTCAAAATGTATGTCTGACATAAAGGTGTGATGAGCCGCCTAACGACCCAAGCTCAGCGACCCGGCCCACGGGACGCAACGATTGCAACCGTGACGCGATGGCCGGGTTCGTTGCAGCGCATGGTTAGGCGGTGTCATAACGACATCGCGAAATCAACCATCCCTTGGAAATCCACCAGCACGACCGGCTCGCTGCCGACGACCCACGCATCGTGACCCGGTGGCAACAGGGAAACATCTCCCGGCTTGCAATCCAGTTCCGTGCCGTCGTCCATGCGCACCCGCAGCACCCCTGAAACGTGATACTGGAAATGGGGTGCTTCGCAACTCTTGGTCTTAGCCACCGGTTGCAGGGATGTGGACCAGCGCCAGCCAGGTTTGAGCACGGCACGGCCAACGGTCGCGCCGCCAATCTTGACCACCTCCACCATTCCATTGGGGAACTGCCGGATTTCGTCGGGCTGTCCGAAGTTTTTTGTTTCTGCTTTGTTCATAGGTTTCTTTTTGTTGTTTGGTTTGTTATGTGCCAGAAACTCTCGCCGCCTAACGACCAAGAACTGAGCCACCGCCGACTGATGACTCCGCCCGCGAAGGCGGACTGACAGGCGTAACGGCGGTTGGCTCCAGTGATGTGTTAGGCGGTAGTTTGTGACCAAAGTAATAACCGACCACGACCGACCAAAACGTGGCCCCGAGTAAAAAGACGGCCAGGACAGTAATCAGTATGGTCGCGCCATTTGCATTGTCCTGAGTAAAATGAATGAGTGGCCATCCGGGAAAATTGATGGTCCAAAAGGGAACGGCAAACAACCACTCCTGCCACGTTATCTTGTCTGAGTCAGTGAAAAGCTGCGTCAAAACCTCCAACACGAGATCGAAAATGATGAGGCCAACAAATGCACAGCCTGCCGACTTCCAACTAAATCTTCTGGCGCCAAATTTCCTCATACGCTGGATGCCGCCTAACAGGTGGTTAAGTAAAGGGGTCAGTCCTACCTTCATAAATTAAATCCTTTTCGATTTTTGGTTTCATTTGGTAAGGAATAAAGCTGTTTTAACCATCCGCCACCAATACGTCAAGCAGGACTGACCCCTTTATCTCTCTCATGTGACCGAAATAAGCTCTCCACCTGCTCTCGAATCTGTGTGGGAGAATACGACTGTCGTGCCGAAACTCGCAAGACCGGGATGCGCGCATCAGCCAGCGCAGAATCCACAAGGCCGTCGCGCACGCCACGCTCGAACCTCTCATGCGTCCGGTCGTCCAACTCAATCACTGCAACGACGCTCAAGCGCGACGAATCACAGAGAACGAAATCAACATGCTTCCCAGTGATGCGATTGAAGGCCGACTGCCAACCACTGCGGCTCGGACTGCGAACTGGCCGAACAATATCTGCGAGTCTGACCTTGGCGAAAATCTGGTAGTCCAACGCCACTGCCTGCTGAAGAACACCAAAGAACGAACGCTCTGCCGGTGTGAGCAAAGCAGGAACAGCCTCGTATGCGCCGGCAACACTCTGCGACTTCTGCTGCCGGCCAAGCAGCCGAAGCAAAGACGCGGCGACCACGAGTAGCACTAGAAAGCCAAGTGCGATAAGAAGTGGTGTGCTGAATATGTGCATGGCGTGCGAAGTCGCCTAACCGGTGGCTAAGGAGAAGTGGATAGAACGTTGGTTCGGCCTATTTCCTTGTGGTTTCATGGGGTGAGGTTGGCTGTTGTTAATGGCTTGGTCAAGGTGATTGGCTATTTTCTGCCCCTGCCTGCCGTATCAAAGCCAGAAGCTGGCATGCCGCGCCGGAGGTTGTCGGACGTGGTGCGGGCCAAGTTGCGGGCCGGTCATTATGCGCTCCACACGGAGGAGGCGTAGCTGGGCTGGCGACGGCGCTGCATCAATTTTGAAGCATTCTTCACCAAGATTGGGGCAAACCTCACTAACATCAGAGCAATGTTCGTCAACATTGGAGCAAACCTCAACAAGATTGGAGCAATCTTGTTCAACATTGGAGCAATCTTGTTCAACATTGGAGCAATCCTCAACAACATTGGAGCAATCTTGTTGAAGATTGTCGTAAATTTGTCAAATCCAGAGCAATGTTGTTGAAGTTTGTCGTAGATTTGTCAAATCCAGAGCAAATTTGTCAAAACCAGAGCAATCTTGTTCAAGTTTGTCGTAGATTTGTCAAATTCAGAGCAATCTTGTCAAAATCAGAGCAAATTTTTCGGGTTATGTCGGAATATGGAGGAAAATCTTACCGGCACCGGCAAACGTTTCCAGTCGGACGCCTTGGTTTACAGCCTATCTAGTTTTATGAGGCGTCTCTGTAAATTCGTGGCTGGCATCTTCATTCGTTTGAAATGAAGCTCGCGCCGCTGACGACACAGGCGGCAAATCGTCGGCTCCAAACTCAGCGCGTGTTTTCCAACGCTTCATTCGCTCCCGTCGTCGAGGTTCACGGTGTGTTTGAACTTGAGCTTGACCGTTTCAGCCACGCGCGCGAACAGGGATTTTTTGACGGGCGCACGCGTCCCAAACGGTTCGACCGCGCCGCTGCACAGCGGACAGAGCAGCAGGACTTTTTTGCCACCCTGGCGGCGGAGCTGATGCACGCAGGCGTCGCACATGACTTCTTTGCAGACGGTGCATTGGTAGGAGACATGGGCGAGCCGGTGACGCGGGCACACGAGTTTGCCATCGTTCACCACGACCGGCGGCGCGGGCAGGTCGGTGCGGTGATATTTGGGAATGGCCACGATGACATCCACGTTTTCCACGTGCAGTTCCACATCGCCGAGCCGCAAGGTCTGGCCGGCGGACAACCCGGCTTCCGTGACCGGCTCGTCGTTGATGAAGGTGCCGTTGGTGGAATCGAGGTCGCGGACGGTCACGCCGCTGTCGCGCAAAATCAGTTCGCAATGCAGCGCGGAGACGGTGGAGTGGGCGATGGGAAAATCTGCGTCCGGACTGCGGCCCACGCGATTCATGCCGAGTCGCAGATCGAGCAACTGGTGGTCGAAACCTTCAGTTTGAATTTGGAGTTGGGCCATGCCTGTGGTGGTTGAATAAACAACCTGCCGGGCAAAGGCGAGAAGATTTTTGGAGGGATTTGGCCGGGAGAAAGCACCGGTTCGCGCGCCGGCGGCGCTGGTGGGCAGACATCTTTTTCTTCGCCTCCCTTGTCTCCTGCGCGCGCCGCAGTGTTCGCCCCCAAATCGCTGATTGCACCGCCGCCGGTTTTGCCGCACCCTGCCAGCAGTAAACCTTTTTTCTCATTTTATGAACCAGCTCGACCAGCTTAAAAAACTCACCAAGGTGGTGGCGGACACCGGCGACTTCGCCACGTTGAAGGAATACGCCCCGCAGGACGCCACGACGAATCCCTCGCTGATTCTCAAGGCCGCGCAGATGCCCGCCTACCAGAGCCTCGTCGAGAAAGCCATCGCCGACGCCCGCCAGTCCGGGACGACCGGCCGCGCATTGCTGAACCAGATCATGGATCAGTTGCTCGTGCTGTTCGGCCTGGAAATTTTGAAGATCGTGCCGGGCCGCGTCTCCACGGAGACGGATGCGAACCTCTCCTTTGATACGCAGGCGTTGCTCGACAAGGCGCACCGGTTCATCACGCTCTACACCAAGAACGGGATTCCGCGCGAGCGCGTCCTCGTCAAGATCGCCACGACCTGGGAAGGCATCCGCGCCGCCGAAGTTTTGCAACGCGAGGGCATCAACTGCAATCTGACGCTGCTCTTCTCGCTGCCGCAGGCGGTCGCGTGCGCGGACGCGAAGGTGACGTTGATCTCGCCGTTCGTGGGACGGATTCTCGACTGGTACAAGGCGAAGGAGAAAAAAGATTACACACCGTCAGAAGATCCCGGCGTGGTGTCCGTGAAGGAGATTTACGCGTACTACAAAAAGTTCGGTCACGCCACAGAAGTCATGGGCGCGAGCTTCCGGAACAAGGGTGAAATCCTGGAGTTGGCCGGCTGCGATCTGCTGACCATCAGTCCGCAACTGCTGGGTGAATTGAAAAGCAGCGAGGAGCCGGTCGCGCAAAAGCTCAACGCCGCCGAAGCCAAAAAATCCAATCTGGAAAAACTCGTGCTGGACGAGAAAAAATTCCACTGGCTGTTCAACGAAAACGCGATGGCCACGGAGAAAACCTCCGAGGGTATCCGGGCCTTCAACGCCGACGCCGTCAAGCTGGAGCAGTTCATCACCGCCCGTTTGTAATTTGCATGGACGCGGATGAAAAAGACATCATCACCTATTTGAAGGTCTGGTCCGGCCAGTATGTTTCCGCCCGGGAAATCGCCCGGAAGGCGGCTAGCAAAAAACGGTTTGAGAAGGAACCCAACTGGGCGGTGCCAGTATTGGGGCGGTTGCTGGAAAAGGGCCTGGTGGAATCCGATTCCAGGGCGCATTACCGGCTCCTGCTTGGTTCCAAAAAAGAAAAACCAAAACGCTGGATCTCGCCGCACTTGCAAAAAATCCTGGACAAGACCGGCAAGGATTTCAGCGAAGGCGGGGAGATTGACGAGCCGCCGAAAACCGCGCCGCCGGGCGGGGAGAAGCCGCCGGCTGAGGGCGGATGACCAGCATCATTCGTAATTCGGCAAATGAAAGTGCGGGCTGGTTTCCGCCCTCAAGTTGCCCCAAAATCCTCCGACGGCAGAAACAGATCCGACCGCCGCATGGAATCAAAGGTTAACAATTCACGATGGGCCGCCATTGCGCGCACCGTGGTGATCGGGCGCAATCCCCGGTTCACCTTCGCCCGCATTGTGGTGCTGGTGATGGCGGTGGTGTTGGCGCGCGAGTTTGTCCTGCTGCCCGTGCGGATCAAGGGGCCGAGCATGTTGCCGACCTATGCGGAGAACGGCGTCAATTTCGTCAACCGCCTCGCCTACGTCTCCCACGAACCGCAGCGCGGCGATGTCGTGACCATCCGTTACTCCGGCACCAGCGTCATGCTGATGAAGCGCGTGATCGGGCTGCCCGGCGAGACGATCGCCTTCCACGCCGGCCGGGTGAGCATCAACGGCATCCCGCTCG
Organism: Verrucomicrobiota bacterium; assembly: GCA_025363535.1. Classification (GTDB taxonomy): domain Bacteria; phylum Verrucomicrobiota; class Verrucomicrobiia; order Limisphaerales; family CAIQOK01; genus CAIQOK01. The sequence goes on from JANYDP010000466.1 coordinate 5,069, forward strand.
AAGAGCCCTTCATCAAATACCCGACCGACTGGGAAATCCCCCCGGTGACCCTGGCGTCGGACAAATATTTTGTGGTGGGCGACAACCGTTCCATGCCGCAAAACCTGCACACGTTCGGGGAAACCGAGCGGCGGCGCATCGTCGGGAAAATTCTTTTATGCAAAAATCTCTTCGCCTCCTCGCCGCCGCCGCGCTGATCGGCCTGGGTGTCTGGGGCTGGTTCGTTTTTTTTCCCAGCCCGGAAAAGGTGATCCGCTCGCGGCTGAATAATCTGGCCCGGACGATTTCGTTTGAACCTGCGGACGGCGCGATCGCCCGTGGATACAGCGCGCAAAAGGCGGCGGGCTTTTTCACGACGAATGTGGAAGTCAACGTGGAAGCGCAGGGGATGGAGTCGCTGCATTTCAACGGGCGCGATGAAATCCAGCAGGCGGCGCTGGGCGCGGCGCGTTTTCTGCGCGGTCTGAAGGTGGAATTCCTCGACATCAACATCACGTTCGACCCCGACCAGCAATCCGCCAAGGCCAATCTCACCGGCAAGTGGACACCGACGGGCGACCGCGATTTCGGCGTGCTGGAATTTAATTTCCTGCTCAAGAAAGTGGACGGCACCTGGCTGATCTACCGCGTGGACAGCGTGAAAACCCTCTCGTAAAATCAGGCGGCCTATGAATCCGGAAGCCCTCGCCCACCTCAGCGCCGCCGACAAAACCCTCGCGCGGCTGATCAAAAAAGTTGGCCCCTGCACGCTGAAACCCAAACGACGCCAGCCCTTCGAAGCGCTTGTCTCCGCCGTCACGCACCAGCAGCTTAACGGCGTGGCCGCCATGACGATTTTGAAACGGGTCATCGCGCTTTATCCCGGCAAGCGTTTTCCCACACCCAAGGATTTGCTGGCCACGCCCGACGAACGGTTGCGCAGCGCCGGACTGTCGCGCGCCAAAGCTGCAGCTTTGAAAGACCTCGCGGACAAAACTCTGTCTGGCGTCGTGCCGTCGTTGCGGGCGGTTTCCAGAATGAGCGACGCCGAATTGGTCGAACGCCTCACCGCCGTGCGCGGCGTCGGCCCGTGGACTGTGGAGATGTTGCTGATGTTCACGTTGGGCCGGCCGGATGTGTTGCCCGTGGGGGATTTTGGCGTGCGCAAAGGGTTCGCCGTGACCTACGGGCTGGCGGAATTGCCGACGCCCAAGCAATTGCTGGCGCACGGCGAACGCTGGCGACCGCATCGCACGACGGCGGCGTGGTATCTGTGGCGGGCGTTGGAATTGTGACGATGGGAACATTCACATTTAACATTCAACGCTCAACCTCGAATCGCTGGCGTCCCATCGTTCGCGGAAAATTGAGAGTGGATGTTGAAGGTTGAATGTTCCCCGCCTTCCCTGCGCGTCTAGCGGCGCGAAACAAAGTCGCTTCCCTCCAGATAAAACCGCAGCGGCCACGCTGCAGCCTTGGTGATGCCGATGCGTGGCGTCGTGACGATCGGGCCGCGTGCGCGCCGGAATTTTTTCACCCCGGGATTTTCGGCGAGGACGAGTTCCGATTGCGGATTGCACAAATCCACGCCGTCGAGTCGGCGGGTGATGGCCATCGCCTCGCACAATTTCGCCGGGCCGTTTGACACTTTGACGCCTTGGCCTGCGGGTCTTTGAGCGCGCATCCGATCTTCTCCGAGCGCTGGTTCGAGCGCGCGGATCAAGACGGCTTCCGCCACGCCTTCGGAGTGGCAGACCGTGTTGACGCAATGGTGCAGGCCGTAGATGAGATAGACGTAGCCGTGGCCGGGCGACCCGAACATCACGCGGTTGCGCACGGTCGGTCCGGGCACGCCGTGACACGCGGGATCATCCTGGAGATAGGCTTCCACTTCGACAATGGGCCCGCCGCACGGGCCGTCCGGGGTGTGGCGGATCAGCCAGTGGCCGAGCAACTGCGGCGCGACCGTTTTAGCTGACGGCTGGTAAAAGGATCTGGGCAGCGGTGAAAACTTTTCCATTATGCTTCACGAAGATTTTAGTTCGTTGCCGGTTGATGTCGAATTGAAGTTTGCTGAGGCGTCTGGCAGATTCTTCGTTGCCCGTGCAAACTGAACTCAAACAAATCGCGGACGCACTCGGCCTCGAAACATATCGCCGCCACATTTTTCTTTGCGCCGATCCCACCGAGGCGAAGTGCGCCCCGCGCGAAGCGGGGCTGGCCTCGTGGGGATTTTTGAAGCGGCGCTTGAAGGAATTAAACCTCGTCGGGCCGGAGCCGCTGGTCTATCGCAGCAAGGCCAACTGCCTGCGGGTTTGCGCGCAGGGGCCGGTCGCGGTCGTTTATCCCGAAGGCGTCTGGTACCACTCGTGTTCGCCGGAGGTGCTGGAACGGATTATTCAGGAGCATCTCATCGGCGGGCGAGTGGTGGGTGAATTTGCCTTCGCAAAAAATCCGCTGGCCGGTTGAAAGTCAGCGAGGTGGCAGAGTCATTCCCGGCGGCAACGGCGGGGGCGGGGCGGTGGGCGTGAATTGGGGCGACGGGATTTTGATCGAGTCGCCAGGCCTGAGCCGCCGCAAATCCACGCCCGGATTGGCCGCCTGCAGCGCGGCCGAGGAAACGCCGTAGCGCGTCGCCACGTTTGCGGCGGATTCCGCCACGCCGAGCACATAGGGATGCGTCAGTTGGACGAACGCCGGCGGGGCGGGTTTCTCCGGGACTTCGGCCACCGGCTCGGCGGGCACTTCCTGGCCGAGCGCCTGCGCGCTGGCTTTCAACTGATCGAGTTCGGCCTGTTTCAAGGCGATGGCTTTTTGCTCGGCGGTGAAGTTGGTGTTCGCATTGATGCGGGCGAGTTCCTCGGCGGTGGCCTGGTTGATCTGGTAAATTTTCAATGCGGCTTCGGGCGTGCCGGCCTGTTCTGTCATGGCCACAGCATCGCGGAACTGCGGGTCGTGGAGCAGTTGAAATTGTTGGTCGCGGTCTTTACCCAGGGCGAGTTGAACGGCGTCCGCGCGCTGCTGCAACAGGCTTTTCCGCAACAGCACGCTGTTCGGGTCATCCTGGCCGGCGAGCAGTTCAATCTGCTGATCGAGCGAATCGGTCGCGCGAAAGATGGCGCGAAATTCATCCGGGGTCGCCTCGAAATATTTCAACTGGCCCATCTCGCTGCGCAGATGGTTGGCGGCTTGCGAATAGCGGAGCAAAAATTCCTCAAGCTGCGGCGGCGTCAGGACGTGGGAAAATTCCTCGCGCGTCTGCTGGCGCAGCTTCGCCATTTCCGCTGCGTCGGATTTTTTCCCCACCGCCCGCTGCGCGTCGAGATAAGTCTGCATCCGGTCGTTCGCCCGGGCGCTGATATCCTGAATCTTCTGTTTCACGTCGGCGGGCAGATTTCCCAGCACCGGGCCGTCGAGCGTGAGGCCGGGATGCGAAGGGCGGGGGAGGCTGACGAGATCGCCGGTTTCCCAATTGGTGCCGAGCAGTTGCGCGAGCAGCGCACGGCGTTCGGCGTCCAACAGGCGGAAACGTTTTTCCGCCGCAGCCACCACGTCGGGATCGGGTTCGCTGCGCCACCATTGTTGATCGGGCGAAACGATGGCGGGATCGGTGGCGATGCGTTTGGCGAAGAGCGCGTTCACGTCGGCGATGATGATGTCGCGGAGGGTCTGCTCGGGGCAGCCGATCTCCCGCAGGTTGGCGATGAATTTCTGGTAATCCTCGGACTCCACCTGCGCCCAGGTGAAAAACTGGCGGCGGACGACGATGTTGGTTTTCGCGACGGCGGTGCGGCCGAACTCGGCGGAATCGTTATGGGAAAGGGTGTGGTGGCGTGAGGTGACGAGCCAGAGCAAAGCCAGCCCGAGATTGAGTACGAGCGAAATGAAAAACAAAACACGCCAGCGCATGAGGTTATTAAGCGGCAATCCGCGCCACACTCAATTCAAAAATGCGGCGGGCGAAAAGTTGCGGGCGCATTTCAAATCAAAGTTCGTCGTAGCCGCGTCTCGGCGGAGCACCGCAAACTAAATTGAATGGCGG
>JANYDP010000490.1 GCA_025363535.1 Verrucomicrobiota bacterium
AACAACTCCGGCGTGATGAATTTGCAACAGGGCACCGTCTCCATCTACAGCGCCACGTTCACCAACAGCACCGGCCAGCTCAACGTCGGCGCGGCGGGCGTCTTCCAATCCGAAGCGGGCGGCGTGGTGGCGTTGAACAGCGGCAGTCAGATTACCGCGCCGACGTTGGACTCCGTTCGCTTCGGCGGCACCTCCACCTATTTGGAAACCACCAATGTTCTCAGCCCCAGCCTCTGGCAACAAGCGGGCACACTCTATCAGCGCACCAACATTGCCGTCGCGAAACTCGACCTGTCCGGCGGCGCGTTGCAACTCGACGTTCCCGCGAGCCTCAATCAACTGAACCAAACCAACGGCGACATCCAAGGCCGCACGCTCACGGTCACGAACTGGAATTGGTTCGCTGGTAGTCTCTATCGCGGTACGCCCACACTGAACACCAACGACGACCGCATCGTCATTCCGGCCAGCGGCAGCTTGAACCTCCAGACCACCGCCGCTCGCGCGATGAGTTACTTCGTCGGTGGCGGGCCGGGCCGCACGGTGGATAATTTCGGCAGCGTCACCTGGTCGGCAAACATGGTGCTCACCAGCTATGGTCAGTTCAACAACTACGGTTCCGTCAATGTCACCGCCGTTGGTGCGCCGCAATACTATTCTCCGAGCGCCACGGTTCCTTCGTATTGGAACAACTCCGGCACGTTCACGCGTTCCGCTGGCACGCTGTTCTATTTCCAAGGCGGCCAGGTGAACAACACCGGCTTGATGGATGTTCAACAGGGCACCGTCTCGATGTACAACTCCACCTTCACCAATCTCGCCAGCGGGTCGGTGACGATTGGCGCGAGTGGCTTGTTGCTAAATGAAGCCAGCTCGACCACCGTGTTGAATCCCGGCTCGTCCCTCATCTCCACCGCCGCGAACGCCTTCCAGATTCCCGGCGGCTCGGTCTATGCCCGCTCGCTGAATCTCTCGCTCCCCTCATTGCTGATCTCCGGCGGCACGCTCAATCAAGACACCAACGTCGTCGTCCCCGTCATCAACGAATCCGCCGGCACCTGGCAGTTGAACCTGCCCGTCACCGCCACCACCTACAACCTGACCAACGGCGATCTGCGCGGGGCGAATCTCGGGTTGAATAATTTCAACTGGCTCGGCGGCGCGCTCTACGCCACCAGCGCGGCCAGCAACACCGTCACCGTTGCCAGCGCGCTAAACATTTCCGGCAACACCGCCAAATTCTTGAGCTACCTCACGGCACCGCCCGGACGAAATCTCATCAACAACGGCACGGCCACCTGGGGTGACGCTGTCATCACCGGCCAAGGCGGCGCGACGCTGCTCAACAACGGCACGCTCACCGTGACGAACGATACCGCCCTCGCCTGGGGCGGTGCTGGAACCCCGCCCGCGCTCATCAACGTCGGCACCTTCACCAAGTCTGCCGGTGCCGGGACAGCCACTTACTCCAGCACCGCGATCACCAACGGCGGCACGTTCAACTACAACAGCGGCAGCCTTTCCGTCGGTGGCAATTTCGTGCAGACCAACGGCACCACCTTTCTGGGCACCAACTTCACCGTGAGTTCCAATGTCCGGATCGAAGCCGGCACGCTCACCGGCAAAGGCAGCGTCGCCGGTTACGTTTACAACAACGGCACCTTCAACCCCGGCGCGTCCCCCGGCTGGGTCAGCGCGGGCAGCTACACCAACACCGCCGCCGCCACGTTCCGCGTCGAACTCGGCGGCGTCGGTCAGGCCGGCACCAACTACGACCAGGTGCGCATCGCCGGCCCTAACAGTTTGAACGGCACGATTGACATCGCCCTCGTCAACGGCTTCATCCCTTCGGCGGGCAATCAATTCACCGTCATGGTTCACACCGCCCGCAGCGGCCTCTTCACGTTCACCAATTCGCCGGTCTATGAATTCACCATTCTCTACACGTCGAGCAACGTCGTGTTGCGCGCGGAGAATGCGAAGCCCGCGCTCACCGTGAACATCGGCACCACGCAGATGGTCTGCCGACCGTTTAACTTCTCCGCCCTCGGCAACGACGTGGATGGGGCGGTGACTAACATCCAGTTCTTCTTCAACGGTTCGCCCCTCAGTTCGTTCACCAACTTCGCGCAGGTGAATCCTTACTCGGCGAAATCAAAAATGAGTTACGACTTCCCCGGTCTCTCCACCCTGACCGCCATCGGCACGGACGAACGGGGCGGCGTCACCACCACCAACATCAGCATCCAGTTCATTACCGGCTCCGTGGAGACGCTGACGCTCGGCGGCTTCGCGCCCACCACCAACACTTCGTTTGAAGTCTGCATGTTGGGCCAGTTGGGAACGAACTACGTGCTGCTGGCCAGCATCAATCTCACCACGACGAACTGGGTCAACCTTGGCCCGATGGAAAACACCAACGGCATCTGGCGCTACTTCGACACTGCCGCCACCAATCTCCTGCGGCGCTTTTATCGCGCGCAACAAGCACCGTAGCGCGGAATGAATCCGTGTTCCGCTCCGGCTTGTTTCGCGCGCCGCGCCTGCTATCTTCGCGGCGTGAACAACGATTCAAACAATTTCGTTCGTGAAGACCCCTGGCGCATTTTCCGCATCATGGCGGAGTTCGTCGAATCTTTTGAAACCATGTCCAAGGTTGGCCCCGCCGTCACCGTCTTTGGCTCCGCCCGCACGAAACCTTCCGACCCGTTTTACAAAGCCTCCGTCCTGCTCGGACAAAAACTTGCCAAGGAAAACATCGCCGTCATCACCGGCGGCGGTCCCGGCATCATGGCCGCCGCCAACAAAGGCGCGAAACTCGGCAGGGGCAAATCCGTCGGCCTCAACATCGAACTGCCGCACGAACAGACCGGCAACGCGTTCGCCAACGTCCCCGTTCACTTCCATTATTTTTTCGCGCGCAAGGTCTGCTTCGTGAAATACAGCATGGGCTTCGTCTTCATGCCCGGCGGTTTCGGCACGCTCGATGAAATGTTTGAAGTCCTCACGCTCGTCCAGACCCAGCGCATCACGCACTTCCCGCTGATCCTCTTCGGCAAACGCTACTGGTCCGGCCTGCTGCGCTGGATGGACACGACCCTGGAAGACCACCAACTCATCAGCCCCGGCGATCTCGATCTGCTGCGCGTGACCGACGACGTGGAGGAAGCGGTTCAGATCATCCGCGATTACCGGCGCAAAGTCGGCCCACCGGCAGAAGTGCCGCTGGCGTTCAAATGAAACGGGATGCGTGAAATGTAAAGCCGGTCCTTTTCACGCATCACGGTTCACGTTCCAAGATAAACCATGTATCAAGTCACCCAACTCCCCAACGGCCTGCGCGTCGCCACCGCTGAGATGCCCTTCATGGCCAGCGTCAGCGTCGGCATCTGGGTCGGCGTCGGCTCGCGTTACGAGTCGGCGGAGCTGAACGGCGCATGCCATTTCATCGAACACATGCTGTTCAAAGGCACGGCCAAACGCACCGCCGAGGAAATTTCCCAGGCCGTCGAAGGCGTCGGCGGTTACTTGAACGCCTTCACCAGCGAGGAAATGACCTGCTTCCACGCCCGCGCCCATGCCGACCGCTTCGACGATCTGCTCGACGTGCTCGCCGACATGGTGCTGCGCTCGAAGTTCGCGCCCGCCGAACTGGCGAAAGAACGCGAAGTCATCAAGGAAGAGGTCGTGATGTACCGCGACCAGCCGCAGCAGCACGTCCAAGAAGTTCTCAACGCCACGCTCTGGCCGAATCATCCGCTGGGACGTTCCATTACCGGCGATGAAAAAGCCCTCGACACCTTGAGCCGCGCCAAGCTGCTGACGTATCTGGAAAACAATTATCTCGCCGGGAACACCCTGATCGTTGTGGCGGGAAATGTAACGCATCGTCGCGCGGTCAAAGCGGTTTCACGCCTTGCCAAATTTTTCAAAAGCGGCTCGTGCCCGCAGTTTGTCCCGGTCAAAACCGAGCAGCGCGAACCCCGCGTGAACCTCTGCACGCGCAAAGTCGAGCAGACGCAGATCGCCCTCGGCATCCGCACCTGTTCGCGCCATGACGAGCGGCGCTCCGCCTTGCGCCTGCTCAACACCATCCTCGGCGAGAACATGAGTTCGCGTTTATTTCAGGTCATCCGCGAGGAACACGGCCTGGCGTATTCGATTTACAGCACGCCGAGCTTTTATGCCGACACCGGCGACCTCGTGATCTCCGCCGGTCTCGACACGGAAAATCTTTCACCGACCCTCCGGCTCATCGTGCGCGAGTTGAAGCGCTTCACCACTGCACCGCCCAGCGCCGCCGAACTTCGCCGCGCCCGCGACTACACGATTGGGCAGATTGATTTGAGCCTGGAAAGCACCGACAACCAGATGAACTGGCTCGGGGAACAACTCCTTGGTTACGGAAAGATTTTCCAACCCGCCGAAGTCAAACGTCGGCTGCGCGCCGTCACCGCCGGAGAAATCCGCGCCGCCGCCCACGACTTTTTCCGGCCTGAGCGCTTGAACCTGGCGCTGGTGAGTCCGTTGAAAACTGAGGCGCGGCTCGTCCACCTGCTGCGTTGAAATCGGGGAGCGCCGCCGGGTTGGTCACAGCGGCTTGTGATGCAGTTGCGCGTGGGCGGCGGCAATAAAGCCCTTGAACAGCGGATGCGGCTGGTGCGGCTTGCTGAGAAATTCCGGGTGAAACTGGCTCGCCACGTAGAACGGATGTCCCTTGAGTTCGATGATCTCCACGAGCTTGCCGTCGGGTGAAAGTCCGCTAAAGACAAACCCGGCCTTCTCGAATTTTTCGCGGTAGCTGTTGTTGAACTCGTAGCGATGACGGTGGCGTTCGTTGATGACGAACGAGCCGTAGAGTTTCGCCGCCGTCGTGCCAAGCGTGAGCTGACACGGCTGCGCGCCGAGCCGCATGGTGCCGCCCTTCTTGGTGACTTTCTTCTGCGCGTCCAGCAGCGCGATGACCGGATGCGGCGAATCGGCGTCGAACTCGGTCGAGTGCGCCTTGTCCAGCTTGAGCACGTTGCGGGCAAATTCAATCGTGGCGATCTGCATCCCGAGGCACAGCCCGAGGTAGGGTATTTTATGTTCGCGGGCGTATTGGGCCGCGATGATTTTGCCTTCAATGCCGCGTTCGCCGAAACCGCCCGGGACAAGGATGCCGCCCAGTCCTTTGAGAATTTTCGCCGGGCCGTCCTTCTCAATTTCCTCGGCGTCAATCTGCACGATCTCCACGCCGCAATCATTCGCCACGCCGCCGTGGATCGTGGCTTCATAGACGGATTTGTAGGCGTCCTGCAAGCCGATGTATTTGCCGACGACGCCGATGCGGACGCGGTGCTGGGGCGCGATTAGTTTGCGGATGATCTCCTGCCAGTGCGCCATGTTCGGCACGGGCGTGCTCAGGTGCAACAGGCGGCAGACGATGTCGTCCATCCGCTCGCGCTGCAACATCAGCGGCACTTCGTAAATGGAATGATCCACGTCTTTCTCCTCGATGACGGCTTCGAGCGGGACGTTGCAGAACATGGAAATTTTCTGGCGCAATTCCTTGTCGAGCGGCTTCTCGCACCGGCAGACGAGGATGTGCGGCATGATGCCAATTTCGCGCAGCTTGGCGACGGATTGCTGGGTGGGCTTGGTCTTGAGTTCGCCGGCCGCCTTGATGAACGGAACGTAGGTGACGTGCAGAAACACCACGTTGCCCACGCCGACTTCCAGCGCAAATTCGCGGATGGCTTCCAGGAACGGCAGCCCTTCGATGTCGCCGGTGGTGCCGCCGATTTCTGTGATGATCACGTCGGCCTTGCTCTGCTCGCCGAGCTGATGG
>JANYDP010000496.1 GCA_025363535.1 Verrucomicrobiota bacterium
TGCACCGTGAGCGTGGAGACGATGAAGATCGTGTCGGCCATGTCGTCGGCAAAAGAGTGATACTCCTTACCCCCAGCCCTCTCCGCGTTTGGGCGAGGAGAAGGAGAAGAATTTTTGTGGGACGCTGACCCAGGGCGCGTGCAGTGCTGGCGCACGGCCACCATCTTACTTGCCCTGGGCTGTTATCTTTCAGGCTTACAGCCTGACGGAATCAAGGCAACCGCTTCCCAATTTCCCCCTCACTCCACCGTCACGCTCTTGGCCAGATTGCGCGGCTTGTCCACGTCGCAGCCTGCAAATGATGCCTAAAATTTTCACGCGTAACGTTTAGTGGAAACTAAAAAATCCGCCAATTGTTTCAACAAGCGACGGTGCCGTTCCGTCGAAATGTCTCCGATCGAACCGATAATCTGCTGCGGGGTGTAAATCGCCAGAAATCCGACGCGAATCAGTGAATCCATTTGCAGTCCGCTGGCGGCAAAATCAGGATCTCGTTGCAGAATCAATTCATCCAAGCCGCGCACTTGCTGGCGCGACTGACTGCTGATGCCGCAAACCAGAAAATCACCGAACGGAGGCAGGATTCTCAAGAGGATTGCCGGTCGCGGTTTTCGCTGGCCATCGGCCTGCGGCAGCGAGACGAGGATTACGTTCCCTTCGTTCATTGGTGCGGCGTTTCGCGCAGCACGGCACCGGAATAATCGGGTTCGTCGTCGCCATAAGCGCGGGCGAAACCGGCTTGCGACGCGGCCAACCATGCCTGCCATTGGGGATCATTTTCCTTTGAGGTTCGGCGGAGGTAATCGGCCAATTCGAGGCGGTCTTCGACGGAAAGAATGTCAACGGCTCGTTTTAGTTCGGCGACGCTCATGGGCAAACAGTGCCTGATGCGGATGGATTTGGCAAACGCGATTCCGGAACCAGCAAGCATCAAAATCGCCTTGCTCCACCGTCACGCTCTTGGCCAGATTGCAGAGCTAGTCCATGTCGCCGCCGTGTTGTGATCGGACAGCAATGGCAACGGTACGGAGAGGGTTTGTTACGAGCCGGACACCTCTTTAACGGAATTAAAAGCCTCCCACCGCTAATCCGCATCCACCACCTTGACCGCCCATTCTGGATACGGTGTCTCCGAACCTTTCATCGCCCGCCAGAGAATGCGGTTGAGCAGATCTTCCGGGCATTGATCCGGTTTTTCCAGCGGCAGCTTCGCCGAGGCATACGCGTCTTTGCGCAGCGCGGCGTTGGAAATTTTCTTCGGCGCGCGGTTCATCTCGTCGAGCGGCACCTGGTTCGGCACGGCGGCGAACGGGGCAAGGTCCGGCGTGTTGGTAAAGCAATCGAACATCGGTGTCGCCGTCGCGTCCATTTGATTCATCGGCGGCAGGCCCAGGATGAGTTCGATCGTGCGCAACAGGCTGGTCTGATTGTATTGCGTGCGGACGACCGCGCCGCGCTTAGTGAACGGGCTGATGACATACGCTGTCGTGCGGTAACCGCTCACATGATCCCAGCCGGCTTGCGGATCATCTTCGATGGCGAAGATGCAGGTGTCCTTCCAGAATTTACTCTGGCTCACGGCCTCGACAATTTTTCCCACCGCAAGATCGTTGTCCGCCACCTGCGCGGCGGGCGTGGGCAGGCCGGCCTTGGTGCCGCTGGTGTGGTCGGCGTTCAACCACAGAATCGTCAAGTCCGGCAGGCGGCCCGTGGTCTCGTCGCCTTTCAACTCTTCGATGAACCGTGCGGCGCGCACCTGGTCCGGCACGTTCAAATCCCAGCCCGGCGAATTGGTCACGATGTACGGCCGGAGGGCTTCGACATCCGGCTCGCTCCGGAAGCTGATGGCCTGAGTCTGGTTTGTGAAATCCCGGAAACATTCGGTCCAGGTCGGTTCGTTTGAGCGCGAGGAATTTTTCCACCGGCGGAAGTTGGTGCAGAATTCACCGAAGTCGCGAAACGTTTTGCCGTGGGCGAGCGCGTTGTCCCAGATGAAGCCGCTGGAGGCGTAGGCGAGCGCGTCCTTGTCATTTTCACCGCCGCCGCTCGGATAGCTGCGCGGCCAGCTTGCGAACGAACGTTCGACATATTCCGTGGCGATCGCCGTGTCGGTCCAGTTGTGTCCGTCGGCGCTGAGAATGCCCGAGCAGTAGGTGTTGTCGAGCAGCGCGAATTCGCGCACCAGCTTGTGCTGGTTCGGGGTGACGCGCTCGCCGAAGGTGCATAAATCTGCGGCCCCGTTGCCTTCCTTGATGTCCCCGAGCACCTGGTCGTAAGTGCGGTTTTCTTTGATGATGTAAATCACATGCTTGAACACGCTCGGCTCGCCGACGCGTTCCGGCACGGGCTGCGCCGGTTGGCCGACCCGCGCCGGCAGTTTCGCCTGCGCGAGCAGCCGGTAACGCAAATTTACCAGCGCCGTCTGCGTGAACTGTTCCAGCGTGCGCGCTGTCGGCAAAGGCACGAGCGAGACGGAACCGTTGTATTGCTTGGAATTAAATTCCGGTTCGCCATTTGTGCGGCGCGGCCGGCCCGGCGGCAGACCCTTGATGTTTGCAACGCAGATCATTTTGTGCCGGGTGTCGAACGCAATCGCGCCGGGAAACCAGCCGACGGGAACCAGGCCGAGCAATTGGGAGCTGCCGGGTTTGAATTGAAAAATCGCGACGGCGTTTTGCGTGCCGTTGCAGACAAAAAGTTTTTTGCCGGAGCGATCAAACGCGAGTGCGTTGGGCTGCGCACCGAACGGATCGCCGGGATGCTGCCGGGCACAAATCGTCTCGACGATTTTGTCCGTGCGCGTGTCAATGACGCTCAAGGTATCGCTGCCCGCGTTGGCCACGACCAGCCAGCGGCCGCCCGGTGCCAGAGCGAGTGCCGAGGCGTGCAGACCTGTGAGAATTTCTGGTTGGAGCGCGCCGGTTTCGGAGTTGTGCCCGAGGTCAATCACCGACACCGAGCCTTCGCTGGCAATGCTCCGACCATCCACCCGCACGCGCGTGCCGCGACCGGCCGGCCCGGTGACGCTGTTCGCATCTGGCCGGCGTCCACCCCAGTTGCTCACGTAAACTTTCCGGCCGGCGAGCACGACATCGAATGGTGCGAAGCCAACGTCCCAGGTCCGCAGCAAGCGGCCCGTCGCCGCGTCCAGTTCGGCGAGGTGGTTGGAAAGATTCAGCGCGACATAAAGTTTTTTGCCGTCGCGCGAAACGGCGAGGCCGGCGGGAATTTCGTTCGTGCGGCCCGTGGCCTGGACGGACGGCAGCGGAATCGTGAAGAGCGGGGAAATTTTCCGGTCGTTGCCGACGCCAAACACCTTGATGTCGCCGTTCACGTTCGCCAGATAAATCCGCGCGCCGTCCGGGGAAAACGTCAGGCCGGTGAAGCTGACCTGCGACTTCTCGTCGGGGTCGAGAATGTCCGGAGAGGCCGGTGCCGGTTGCAAAACCGTTTCGGAAAGAAAGGGAACGCGCTGCAAAATTTTCCCCGTCGCTGGATCAAGGGCGACCAGCTCGTGCGTCAGTCCGGCGGTCACGAGCGTTGCCCCGTCAGGACTGAGGGCAAGCACCTGCGGCCGCAGGCCGGGAAGGTTGATGAAAATTCCGGCGGGCGTGAGGGTTTGATTTGCCGGCGTGAGAAAACGATTGGTGCCGGCGGCCCCGACGACTTCGGTCGTGGCGTCGAACATATCCGCAGCGGTTCCCGGCGATGGCCAGTAGAAGAGGATCAGGGCGAAGACCCCGAACATTTGACCAAAGACGGTGGTTTTCATGGTGCGAAATAATGGCCAGGGCGTGGATGTTTGAGCAACACCAAATCCTATTCGCATGTGCTGTGGGCGCACCTGGCGTTTAAGCCGGAAGCCGCTCGGATCAGCCTAGATGATTGCTGCAACGTCGAGTCGGGCGACTCACTCCACTGTCACGCTCTTGGCGAGGTTGCGCGGCTTGTCCACATCGCAGCCGCGCGCGACGGCCATGTGGTAGGACAGCAGTTGCAGCGGCACGGTGGCGAGCAAGGGATTGACCGGCTCCAAAGTCTTCGGCAGATAAATCACGTCGGCGGCAACTTTGCTGATTTCCGTGTCGCCTTCCGTGGCGATGGCGATAATCGGCCCCTTGCGCGCACGGATCATGGCCAGGTTGGCCATGGTCTTGTCGTACATGGAATCCTGCGGCACGAGAAACACCGTCGGCGTCTTCTCATCAATCAAGGCAATCGGGCCGTGCTTCATTTCCGCCGCCGAATAACCCTCGGCGTGGATGTAGGAAATTTCCTTGAGCTTCAACGCGCCTTCGAGCGCGATCGGATAATTGTAGCCGCGTGACAGGAAGAAGAAATCTTCCGCCGTCGCATACTTCTGGGCGATGGCTTTGATGGTGTCGGATTGCGCGAGGAGGCTTTCGATCTGTTTGGGCGCGGCTTCAAGCGCCTTCAAAATTTCCTGCGCGCGGCCAGCCGACAACATTCGCATCCGTCCGAGATGCACCGCGAGCAGCGAAAGAATCGTGAGTGTGGAGACGAACGCTTTGGTCGAGGCCACGCCGATTTCCGGTCCGGCGTGCATGTAGATCCCGCCGTCCGATTCGCGCGCGATGGTGCTGCCGACGACGTTGACGATGGCCAGGGCTTTGTGGCCGCGCCGTTTGGCTTCGCGCAGGGCGGCAAGGGTGTCGGCAGTTTCGCCGGACTGCGAGAGGACGAGCAGCACGGTGTTGCGTTCCAGCGGCGCGTTGCGATAACAAAATTCATGCGCAAACTCCACCTCGACCGGGATGTGCGCGAGTTCTTCGATCAGGTATTCGCCCACAAGTGCCGCGTGCCAGCTCGTGCCGCTCGCCGCGATGACGATGCGTTCGATGCCGCGCAACTCCGCGAGGCTCATGTTCAAGCCGCCGAAACGGGCGGTCGCGCTTTCGTGATCCACGCGGCCACGTAAAGCGTTTTCTACGGTGCGCGGCTGCTCGTAAATTTCCTTGAGCATGAAGTGCTCGTACTCGCCGCGCTCGGCATCCTGGGAATTAAATTCGAGCTTGCTGATCTGGACGTTGGCGGTGTCAGTGCCGAGATTCTGCACGTCGAACCGGTCGCCGGTGATGGTCGCCACGTCGTAGTCGTTCAGGTAAACCACCTGCCGCGTGTGCGCGACGATGGCGTTGGCGTCGCTGGCCACGAAATTTTCCCCGTCGCCGATGCCGATGATGAGCGGCGAGCCGCGCCGCGCGCCGATGATGGTGCCAGGATGATCCTGGCTGACCACGGCAAGCCCGTAAGTGCCGATGACTTCGCGCAAGGCATCGCAGACCGCGAGGGCGAGCGGATTCGAGTCGCCATTTTTGCCGCGATGTTTTTCGTAATGTTCACCGATGAGATGCGCGAGAACCTCGGTGTCGGTGCTGGAGTGGAAGGTGTGGCCGGCCTTGGTCAGGCGCTGTTTGATGCGGTCGTAGTTTTCCATCACGCCGTTGTGGACGATGGCGATGCGGCCGGACTGGTCAAAGTGAGGATGGGAGTTTTCATCGCAGGGAACGCCGTGCGTGGCCCAGCGCGTGTGCCCGATGCCGAGGTGGCCGGTGAGGGGTTTTTCAATCAGCAGTTTGGCCAGGCCGTCGTTGATCTTGCCCTTGCGTTTGCGCACGAGCAGGTCGGCTTCCTGGAGGATGGCCACGCCGGCGCTGTCATAGCCGCGATACTCTAGGCGTCGCAAACCTTCGAGCAAAATGGGTGAGGCCGCTTTTTTTCCGACGTATCCGATGATTCCGCACATAGTTATTGCATCGGTTTATACTTCAAGCGGGTGAAGAGGAAAAGCGGCAATTCGCCGAGTGCGGATTGAACTACGGATATTGCGGAGGTTTTGAACGCCGCAAGGGTCGCAAACTTTCAGCCCTGTCCCCAGTAATGGTGACATGCGGGTTTCCGGACTTCAGCTAGGATGATGTCGTTGTTGAGAGGCAAAGTGCAGTGTTCCGTGTGTGTTGTAAGGCGTCTGTCTGCCACGCCGCTCCTTAACAAGATTGTTGCCGAAGTGGATTAGAAATTTGTTCTCACCGAGGGCCGGACGAAAGTCCGGCTCTCGTTTTTTTGTGGGATGATGCCAACCTTACTTCAACTCCACCGCGATTTGCTTTCCAAGTTCGGCGGCTTCCGCGAGCGGACGTTCTCCTTCAGCGCGCTTGATGGTGTTGTGCAAAAAGGAAATCGCGCGCATCTGGATTTTGTCACCGACAATTTCCGCATGAGCGCCCACCGGGCTTTGGCAGCCGCCGCCCATCGCCGCGAGAAACGAGCGCTCGGCCGTGACGCATTGAAACGTGTCGGGATGATTCAACTTGGCGCAGATTTTTTCGAGGCGATCATCGTTCGTGCGAATTTCAATGCCGATGGCGGCCTGGCCGACGCAGGGGAGCATCACATCGGTGTCCAGAATCACCGCGAGCAAACCTTCCGGCACGGCGTCGCCGAGAATTTTTCCGTCCGGCGTGATTTTGAAATTCAAGCGCGTCATGCCGGCGAGCGCCAGTACGGTGGCGTCGAGTTCCGGTTTGTCCATGAGCTTCTGCATGCGCGTGGCGACGTTGCCGCGAATGTCCGCGATCTTGAGTTTGCCATGATGCACGAGCAACTGGGCCTTTCGCCGCGTGCTGCTGGTGGCGACGACGGCACCGGCGGGCAAATCCTTCACCTTCAAATGTGGCGCGTAACCCCGGCGTGCATCGCCCGCTACTTTCAAAAACGCGACGTCGCGGTAGATCAAAACATCCCGCACATCTTCACGCTTTCCCGTCGCGCCGAGCTTCAGGCCGGCCGGCAATTCCGTGGGCAGATCTTTCAAGCTGTGAACCGCGAGGTCCGCACTTTTGTCGAGCAGGGCGACTTCGAGTTCCTTCGTGAACAGTCCCTTGGGCAGGGTTTTGTTTTCCTGCGCGAGCGACGCCGTCTGCATTTTGTCGCCGGTGGTCTTGATGATTTTCAACTCGAACGCCTGGTCGGGAAAAGCCGCGCGGCATTGGGCGAGGATCATGTTGGACTGGGCGAGTGCGAGTGCGCTGCCACGGGTGGCGATGATGATGGGGGGGGTGGTTAGCATGTTCTTAGTCCGCAGATTGCGCGGATTTTCGCAGATGAGGAAATTTTAATCTGCGTTCATCTGCGAAATCTGTGGATGACTTCGGGTTCAGTAACACTCTCACCTTCTCCGAGATGATTTTTTCGCAGCGCTCGATTTCCTCATGCCGCTGTTTCAAATAGTCGTTCGCGATGGTCTGGAGGTCGTCCACGTTGTAGAGGTAAACGTCGGGCATGGAATTCACCTCGGGATGGATGTCGCGCGGGACGGCAATATCAATCAACAACAGGGGCCGATGTTTGCGGAGCTTCATCAGCGGTTCGAGCTTCGCGCGGTCGAGGATATGATGCGGCGCGGCGGTACTGCTGATGGCGATGTCAATTTTTTCAAACTCTACGGCCCAGTTGTCGAAAGACACGGCGCTGCCGCCGAGTTCGGTTGCCAGTGCGAGCGCGCGGTCGTGCGAACGGTTTGCCACGATGATGCTTTTCGCGCCGCGCGAGAGCAGCGCGCGTGCGGTTTTTTCACTGGTGTCGCCCGCGCCGATGACCATGACGTGGCGGTCGTTTAGCGATTCAAAAATTTTCTGCGCCAGCTCCACCGCGACGGACGCAACGGAGACACTGCCGCGTTGGATGCTGGTTTCGGTACGGACATGTTTGGCGACGTTGAAGGCGCGCTGGAACGCTTTGTTCAGCTTGCCGCCGGTGTGCTGGTGTTGCAGCGCCAAGTCGTAGGCTTTCTTGAGCTGGCCGAGAATTTCCGTTTCGCCGACCACCATGGAATCTAAGCCGCACGCCACTTTGAAAAGGTGATGAAGACTTTGCGGCTCGGCGAGCGTGTAAACTTCTTCCGTCAGCGGCGCGTCGAAGGCGTGGGTCGTCTTGAGAAATTGTTTTAACTCAGCGAAGGCTTGGGCAGGTTCAAGATTCGTCGCGGCGTAAATTTCCACGCGGTTGCAGGTGGAGAGGATCACGGCTTCGTGGGCCGTTCCGGAAGCGCGCAGGGCTTTGAGCGCGTCGGGAATCTTGGCTTCGACAAAGGCGAAGCGCTCCCGCAATTCCACGGGCGACGAACGGTGACTCAGGCCGATGACGACGACACTCATGGATGGTGAATGGACGACAGCAGGTTGGTGCTCCAGAAAGTCAGGAGCAGGAAAATAAACGCGCCGATCATGGCCATCGCGAAAAACCTGCTCGACGCGGTAAAAAACAATCGTCCCGCGAGCAGCGCCGCATAGACAAACCACATGAAGGCCGACCAGAGGACTTTGGTTTCCTTCCAGTACGGCAGCCCGGCGGCGTGCGGCAGTTGCTCGCCCAATGCCAGGCCGAGGGTGAATAGCACAAAGCCGATGATGATGAAACGCACGGTGACGAATTCGAGCCGCTGGATGGGCGGGAGCAACGACAGCACGGCGCGGAGCTTGTGAAATTTCAGATCGTGCTGCTGCGTCAAAAACATTCCCGCCGCCACCGCGCCTAGGCCGAACGCACCGTACGCGAGCATGATGGTGGCCGCGTGCAGACTGGTCAGGCCGTTGGCAAAGTTCGGCTGCGGGCCGCGCGGCGGATCGAGCGAAGGCATCAGTGCAAACACGCCGATGGCGAACAATACTGGCGAGGCGAATGCGCCGAGAAACCGCAGCCGCGACCACAGGCCCACGACCAGATAGGTGGCGACGATAGTCCACGCGATGAAGATCGTGGCTTCGTAGAGATTGTTGACCGGGCATTGGTTCAGCGAAAAGCCGCGTAGGAACATGGCCGTTGTGTGCAGTCCGGCGGCGGCGAGGAGCAAGAGATAGTTCACCCGGTTGTCCTGGCGAAAACCTTTGCGCCACAGGAAGACCGAGTAAATCATGCTGACGCCGTAAAGCATTACGGCGAGCAGGAAAAAATGTCGGTCAGTAAACCAGGCCATCGCGGACAGGCTAAATCAGGAATAAGGCCGGGCCAAGCGGCAATTCTTTTAGTGGTCCGGGCGTCCCGCCCGTGTCTTTCCAAGATATCCAAGGTGGTCGCCCGTCTGCAACGCACGAGCGGGACGCCCGGGCCACTATCGCCGCGTTCATCCCACCACGATATTCACCATCTTCTTGGGGACTACGATGACTTTCTTGATCGTCTTGCCAGCGAGGAATTCCTGCACTTTCGCGGACGCTTTCGCGGCGGCTTCGAGCGTGGCGTTGTCGGCATCGGCGACGACCTTGATCACGTCGCGCATCTTGCCGTTCACCGAGACGGGGATTTCAATTTCACTTTCGACCAACAGCGCGGGATCGTGCTGGGGCCACGGCTCGTAAGCCAAAGCGGAAAGCGGAAAGCGGAAAGCGGAAAAAAGTTTGTCCCAAAGTTCTTCGGCGAGGTGCGGCGCGAAGGGCGCGAGCAGTTGGAGGAACGTCTTCAAGACGGAAACGGGTTTCGTTTCCCACGCGGTCGCTTCGTTCACGAATACCATCATGGCGGAGATCGCCGTGTTGAAGCGCATCGCATCGAGGTCTTCGGTGACTTTCTTGATGCAGGCATGAAGTGTCTTGAGTTGCGCGGGTGTCGCCGCGACGTCTTTGATCCGGGTATCGAGCTTGATGAGATTCAACAGTTCTTTGCGTTTCTCGGCGCTCTCTGCGGTTAAAGTTTCCGCCTGCTCGAACTCCGTTTCGCTTTGTTCATCGACGAACAGCCGCCAGACGCGACCGAGGAATTTATAAACGCCAGCGACGCCGTTGGTGTTCCAGGGCTTCACCATTTCGAGCGGGCCCATGAACATTTCGTACAGGCGAAAAGCATCCGCGCCGTATTCCGCAAGGACATCGTCGGGATTCACCACGTTGCCGCGAGACTTGGACATCTTCTGGCCGTCCTCGCCGAGAATGAGTCCTTGATTGACCAGTTTGTAAAACGGTTCGGCGGTGGAGACCAATTCGAGATCGAACAAAACCTTGTGCCAGAAACGCGCGTAAAGCAGATGCAACACGGCGTGTTCCGTGCCGCCGACATACAAATCCACGCCAGGTTTTGTTTCTGAATTTCCGCTTTCCGCTTTCCGCTTTCCGCTTTGCTCGCCGCCCATCCAATAGGCGTCCGCATCTTTACCAACAAACGCGGCAGAATTTTTCGCGTCGGTGTAGCGCAGGTAATACCAGCAACTGCCCGCCCATTGCGGCATCGTGTTCGTCTCGCGGATCGCGCCGGGAACTTCGTTTAGCCAATCCTTCGCGCGGGCCAGCGGCGGCTCGCCGCTCGACGTGGGCTTGTAATCTTCCAGCGTCGGCGGCAGCACGGGCAACGCGCTTTGGGGCAACGCTTCGTGGTAAAGATTTCCGGCGGCGTCTTTTTTCCAGATTATCGGGAACGGCTCGCCCCAGTAACGCTGACGGCTGAACAGCCAGTCGCGCAGTTTGTAATTGATGGTCTTCTTGCCGAGACCTTTTTCTTCGAGCCAGGCGGTGATTTTCGCTTTGGCTTCGGACGTGGGCAGGCCGTTAATGGAACAAGCAAACTCAATTTCAGGATGCCGCTTCTTTTCCTGAAGATTTGGAGATGCTATGGCAAAACCTTCTTCGCAAAATGCCTCTGACCATTCTGCGGCATTGGGGACGACAGTGAAGCCGTCCTTGTTCCAAGTTTTCGTTACGACTGCAATGATGGAGAGATTGAATTGTTTGGCAAACGCCCAATCCCGTTCATCATGCGCGGGCACGGCCATGATGGCGCCGGTGCCGTAGCTGGCGAGGACGTAGTCGGCGATCCAGATGGGAATTTTTTCGCCGTTGACGGGATTGATGGCGTAAGCGCCGGTGAACACGCCGCTTTTTTCCTTGGCGAGTTCGGTGCGTTCGAGATCGGATTTCTTCGTCACCTCTGCTTGATAGTCTTTGACCGCAGCAGCCTGGGGGGATGAAACGATGTATTTCACGACCGGATGCTCCGGCGACACAACCAAATATGTCGCCCCAAACAAAGTGTCTGGACGCGTAGTGAAAACAGGAATGTGAAGCGCCCTTTTAAGATCAGCAATTAGACTGGAGTCAGGCTGGTCTGTAATGCTTTCTGGCGTGACTCGAAACTGAACCTCCGCGCCTTCGCTTCGACCAATCCAGTTTCGCTGCATTTCTTTAAGCGACTCGGTCCAGTCAATTGAGTTCAAATCGTTGAGCAAGCGTTCCGCATATTTTGTAATCCGAAGCATCCATTGCCGCATTGGTTTGCGGACGACTGGAAATCCGCCAACTTCGCTTTTCCCGTCAATGACTTCCTCGTTGGCGAGAACGGTTCCAAGTTCTTCGCACCACCAAACATTTTGTTCGCTCACGTAAGTGAGCCGCATTGAATCAATCGCTTTTCGTTTGAAGATTTCATTGGTTTCGCCACTTTTGAAAGTTTCGATCGGTTCAGCCTTGTTCGTCCTCGGGTTGAACCACGAGTTGTAGAGCTTCAGGAAAATCCATTGCGTCCACTTGAAATAATCCACGTCGGTGGTGGCGAGTTCGCGCGACCAGTCGTAGCTGAAGCCGAGGCTTTTGATCTGGCGCGTGAAGTTGGCGATGTTCGTCTCAGTTGTGACGCGCGGATGCTGGCCGGTCTTGACGGCGTATTGCTCGGCGGGCAGGCCGAACGAATCCCAGCCCATCGGATGCAGCACGTTGAAGCCGCACGCGCGACGATAGCGCGCGAGAATGTCCGTGGCGGTGTAACCCTCGGGATGTCCGACGTGCAAGCCCGCGCCGGACGGGTAGGGGAACATGTCGAGGATGTAATACTTTTTCGGCGCTTTGCCGCTGGCCGTCATTGCGTCGGCACCGTGGCGTTGGGCGAAGGGATGATTCTCGGGCACGCGTTCGCCGGGATTGAACGCGCGGAAAGCCTGCTGCTGTTCCCAGGCTTGCTGCCACTTGGGTTCGATCAGATGAAACGGATATTGTCTGCGACCAGATGCCATAAGCCGTGAACTATCGGGGAAAATCAAAGGCGAGACAATCGCAGAGTTGTGGTTTGTGGCTCGTACCTGGCACCTGCCGCTTGCAACCGGTCGTACTCGCACCTACCTTGCGCGCTCAATGTCGAAATCGTCCGCCCATTCTGTGATCCGCCTGCGCGGCGTGCGTCACAACAATCTGAAAAATTTTGACCTCGACCTGCCGCTCAACCAGCTCATCGTTGTGACGGGCTTGAGCGGCTCGGGCAAGAGTTCCCTCGCATTCGACACGCTCTTCGCCGAGGGCCAGCGCCGCTACATCGAGACATTTTCTCCCTACGCCCGGCAGTTCTTTGACCGCATGGACAAGCCGCAGGTGGACAGCATCGAGGGCATCCCACCCGCCATCGCCATCGAGCAGCGCAACGCCGTCAAGTCCACGCGCTCGACCGTCGGTACGATGACAGAAATCTGCGATCACATGAAAGTGCTGTGGTCGCGTCTCGCGCAGTTGCATTGCCGGAAATGCGGACAGATCGTGCGGGCGGATTCGCCGCAGCAGATTTGGGAGACGTTTGTAAAAGCAGAAGGCGGAAAGCGGAAAGCGGAAACCTCCGAGGTTCTTCTCACCTTCGACGTGCCGCTGTCGGAAAAACTTTCACTGGAAGAATCGCTCGGGCTGATTTCGAAGCAGGGCTATCAGCGGATTCTGCTTGATAATGAAATTGTCCGGCTGGAGGAGGTCCAGGGAAAAGCGGAAAGCGGAAAGCGGAGAGCGGAAATCACCGTTGTCCAGGATCGCGTCAAACTTGCCGTCGCCAACCGCGCCCGGTTCGTCGAAGCGTGCGAGCAGGCCTATCACTTTGGCAAAGGCAGGCTGGCCATTCGTGAACCTTTTGCCGCCGACTCGAAACTCGAAACTCGAAACTCGAAACTTTTCAGCAACCGCCTCCACTGCGCCGCCTGCGACCTCGAATATCGCGAGCCGTCGCCCGCGTTGTTCAGCTTCAATCATCCGCTGGGCGCGTGCCCGGCGTGCAAAGGCTTTGGCCGCACCATCACGATTGATTACGACCTGGCGATTCCCGATCACGCGCTCACACTGGCCGAAGGCGCGGTCAAGCCGTGGCGTGGCAGGTTCAGCGCCGAATGTCAGACCGACCTCGCGAAATTCTGCAAGCTCCGCCGCGTGCCGATGAAGGTGCCGTTCAACGAACTTTCCCCGGAGCATCAGCGCTGGGTGCTCGAAGGCGACGCGGACTACGGCAAGGATGCCGATCATCAGTGGCCGCGTTTCTGGTATGGCGTGAAGGGCTACTTCAAGTGGCTGGAATCCAAGTCCTACAAAATGCACGTCCGCGTTTTGCTCTCGCGGTATCGCAGCTACACGACATGTGCGGCCTGTCAGGGTGCGCGCTTTCAGCCGGAGGCGCTGCTTTACAAATTTACGATTTACGATTTACGATTTACGAATCAACCGGACGGCGTTGACTCTGGGACGGGCGCGTCAATCGTCAATCGTGAATCGCCAATCACCCTGGCTGATTTTTACGCCCTCTCCATCCGCGATGCCTTGGCGTTGATTGAGCATTTTGGAAAATCACGTTTCACGCTTCACGTTTCACGCAACGACCCCGTTGCGTTGGTGCTTTCCGAAATCCGCGCCCGCCTGACGTTCCTGAACGAAGTCGGCCTCGGTTATCTCACGTTGGATCGCCCGACGCGTTCGCTCTCCGGTGGCGAGACCGAGCGCGTGAACCTCACCACCTGCCTCGGCACCCGGCTCGTCAACACGCTGTTTGTCCTCGACGAACCCAGTGTTGGACTGCATCCGCGCGACACCGAGCGGCTCGTCCGCATCCTGGAAAAACTCCGCGACACTGGCAACACCGTCGTCGTCGTGGAGCATGAAGCCGCCGTGATGCGGGCGGCCAATCAGATCGTGGACATCGGCCCCGGCCACGGCGCGACCGGCGGGCAGGTGATTTTTCAGGGAACGTATTCTGAAATTCTGAAATCAAACGAGTCGCTCACCGGAAAATATCTGAGCGGGCGGGAGCGGATTGAAATTCCCCAACGCCGACCGGTAGCTTCAAAAGCGGAAACTAAACGGAGCCTTCCCACTTCGGCGACGGTAACGGATTGGTTGAAAATCGAAAACGTCACGCGTCACAACCTAAAAAACTTTTCCGTCGAAATCCCCCTGAGCTGCTTCGTTTGTCTCACCGGCGTCAGCGGTTCGGGCAAGACGACGCTGGCGCGCGACGTGTTGCTGCCAGCGCTGGAGGCGAAGCTCAAGTTCCAAGTTCCAATTTCCAAACCAGTCGAGAGCAGCATTGCCGAAGAAGCTGACGGCGACGAGAAGGGAGGCGACGAAGCGGACTCAGCAATCAGCAATCGGCAATCAGCAATCCTCAATGGTTTCCAATCCCTCGGTCGCGTCGTGCTGGTGGACCAATCCGCGCTCGGCAAAACCCCGCGCTCCAATCCCGCCGTTTACATCGGCGCGTTTGAGGACATCCGTGAAGTCTTCGCGCAAAGCGAGGTGGCCCGACAACGTGGCCTGAACGCGAGTTCATTCAGCTTCAATTCCGCGCAAGGCCAGTGCGAGCGGTGCCGGGGTGCGGGGTTCGAGAAAATTGAAATGCAGTTTCTCAGCGACATCTTCGTCCGCTGCCCGGATTGCAATGGCCGCCGGTATCGCGCGCACATTTTGGAAGTGAAAGTTGATTGTTCCGACAGCCGTAAGCGCCGCGATTCCCAGCCATCAATTATCAATTCAAACTCACTATCAACCCCGTCCTGGAGCATCGGCGACATGCTGGAAGCGACCGTGGACGAGGCGCTGGATTTTCTCGGCGGCTTCACCGAATCCAAACCGGCGCGGCGGGCGGTTGAAAGTTTGACTTTGTTGCAGGAAGTCGGCTTGGGCTACTTGAAGCTGGGCCAGCCGATCAACACGCTCTCCGGCGGCGAGAGCCAGCGGTTGAAGTTGGTGAGTCATCTGGCGGCGGCCGTGGCGGCAGGCATCCCTGCCGGCCGTGGAGCCGAGTCTTCCCGCCCGGCGGAAAAAAATGTCCGCGCAAGCCAGGCGTCTGAATCATTGCGGCAATCCGAGTCAGTCACCTCAAGTCCGGGTGGCAAGAGGCCACTCTTTACGGCAGCCAGGATGGCTGCCGCTACATTGTTCCTATTCGACGAACCCACGACCGGGCTGCACTTCGACGACGTGCGCGTGTTGCTGAAAGTGTTCCAACGCCTCGTGGACGCGGGTCATTCCGTCATCGTCATTGAACACAACCTCGACGTGATCAAGTGTGCCGACTGGATCATTGACCTCGGCCCGGATGCGGGGGATCGCGGCGGGCAGCTTGTTGCGCAAGGCACGCCGGAGGAGATGGCACTGTGCGCAGCGAGTCATACGGGACGGTTCTTGCGGGGTGTGTTGCTGGATGCGCCTTTGGGGCAGCAGCCAAAGGTTCGCAACCAACCGCCCGCACCATCACGATTCACGATTCACGATTCACGCATCGCCATCACCGGCGCACGCGAACACAACCTCCAAAATGTCTCGTTGGAAATCCCCCGCGACCAATTCGTCGTCATCACCGGCGTCAGCGGCTCCGGCAAAAGTACGCTGGCGTTCGATCTGATTTTTGCCGAAGGGCAGCGGCGGTTCCTGGATTCGATGAATGTTTATGCGCGGCAGTTCGTGGAACAGTTGGCGCGTCCCGATGTGGATCTCATCACCGGGCTGCCGCCGACGGTCAGCATCGAGCAGCGAAACTCCAGTGGCGGCGGCAAGAGCACCGTCGCGACGGTGACGGAGATTTATCATTTCGTCCGGCTGCTGTTCGCACGGTTGGGCACGCAGTATTGCCCGGACTGCAACTTGCCCGTCGAGGCACAGACACGGGATGAACTCGGGCGGCAGCTTCAGGCGGAAATGAAAAAACGCGGCGATCTGCGGCTGCTCGCGCCGGTGGTGAAGAACCGCAAGGGTTTTCATTCGGATGTGGCGGCGTGGGCGGCGAAGCATGGCTATCGCGAACTGCGCGCGGACGGCAAGATGTTCGACCCGAGCAAGCCCTTCCGGCTGGATCGCTTTCGCGAGCATGACGTGGAAGTCGTCGTCGGTGTGGCGGCGTCTCGGCAGAGCGCCGCAAAAAAAAGTCGGC